>JAAFHK010000055.1 GCA_013297565.1 Cytophagales bacterium | reverse complement strand
TTGCCGCCAAACTGGTCAGAGAACAAGTACAGTTAGATTGGAAAACCATTTTGGAAGAAAATGCGAACTACTTTGTGGTTCAGCGTTCTGTTGATGGTATCAATTTTAGTGATTTGGCTGTGGTCAAAGCCGCAGGCAATTCGGCAAGGTTGCAAAGCTATCAAGTCTTTGATCAGAATCCTTTGGGTGGTATTTCCTATTATCGCCTCAAAGTCGTAGATTTTGATCAAGAAACAAGTTATAGCCGTATAGTGGCAGTTAGCCGTCAGGCAAATTTGCAAAATACCTTAGTCGCTTTCCCGAACCCAAGCCGAAGCGGAACAGAACTGTACCTCAAACTCGAAAATTTTGCAGGGCAGGACGCAAGTTTGATCATTACGGACGCTATGGGCAGGCTGATTACCAACCGAACCATGCGAGTCCCAAGTGGCAGTAGTGTGGTATTAATTGAGGAGCTAAGTCAGCCACTTTCGGCAGGCATTTATGTTCTCAAACTCGTAACCCAAGAAGGCGTTTATACCCAAAAAGTTTTGATTGGCAAATAGAACAACACACCTTTCAAGAAAAGGGTAACTATTTAAAATTTGTATTTTGATTATCCGACATTTTAAAAATGTCGGATAATTTTTTTTCAAAATGGGCAATCAAACACCATGTTTTTAAAAGGCTGAACACTATGACTATGAGAGAATAAATTTTACGTAATTTTGCCTATGATTACTCAAGACCTTTTTTATGCCCTTGCTTGCCTTCGTAGAGGCGAACTGGTAGGTTTGCCAACCGAAACGGTGTATGGTTTGGCGGGCAATGCTTTTGATCGGCAGGTAGTTTCTCAAATTTTTGAAGCCAAAAATCGCCCCCATTTTGATCCTTTGATTGTCCATACTGACCGCCTCGAAAAAATATTTGATTTCGTAGAATATATGCCCCCGAAAGCCCAACTGCTGGCTCAAAAATTTTGGGCAGGCGCTATTACGCTTGTTTTACCCCGAAAACCCATCATTCCCGATTTGGTAACGAGTGGTTTGGAAACAGTAGCGGTCAGAATCCCAAACCATTCTTTGGCTTTGCGGGTATTGGCGGCACTTGATTTTCCGCTTGCCGCCCCCAGTGCCAATCCTTTTGGGTACGTAAGTCCTACGCAAGCCCAGCACGTTGAAGATCAATTAGGTATAAAAATTGGCTGTGTGTTGGACGGCGGAAATTGCGAAATTGGGATCGAATCTACGATTGTGGGTTTTGAAAATGAACAAGCCCTTATTTACAGACAAGGCGGCATTACGGTCGAACAGATCGAGGCAGTGATTGGAAAAGTACAAGCCCAGCCGCACTCGAGTTCTCAACCGAAGGCGGCTGGAATGTTGGCGAGTCATTATTCTCCAAAAAAGCCTTTTTTCATAGGTCATATTCCTTTTTTATTGGAAAAATACCACAAGCAAAAGATTGGCGTATTGAGTTTTGAGAAAAATTATGGTTTTGAAAGGCAAATTATTTTGTCCGAAAAAGGGAATTTGGCGGAAGCCGCACAAAGGCTGTTTTGGGCAATGCGAGAACTTGACAGCATGGATATTGAACTCATTATCAGTGAATTAGTGCCAGAAATGGGTTTGGGACGAGCTATAAATGATCGCCTGCGCAGAGCAGGAGCAGAAAAAGAATAAAAAAACAAACCCACAAAGTATTCATACTTTGTGGGTTTAGTTTTGGGTTTTAAAAACACCGTTTTTACTAAATATTCTTAGAAATTAGTTACGTTCAAACGAGCACCTGTTACACATTTTCCTACTAAGGAAGGAGTAGGTGTGGCACTGTTCAAGATAGCGGCTTTGATTTGTGCGGCTGTAGCCCCAGGATTCAAAGAAGCATACAAAGCCACTGCACCAGATACGTGCGGAGTAGCCATTGAAGTACCATTATAGCTTGCATAAGACGCTGTTACTCTGCCGCCTGATCTTCTGGGAACTGTAGACCAGATACCTGAACCAGGTGCGCCAATATCTACTGTAGTTGCACCGTATTGAGAAAAACTTGACAAAGTACCAGTGCTTGTGATAGAAGCTACCGCAATAACGTTACTGCTGGTATAACCAGAAGGATAATTCGCTGTTACGTCATTGTTAGTTCCGCTATTGCCTGCGGCGGCTACGAAAAGGATACCCGCAGAATTGGCACGGTCAATAGCGTCTTTCAAGGCTTGTGAATAGCCTCCACCGCCCCAAGAGTTGCTTGTAGCGACAATATTTAAGCCATGACGAACTTTCAAATCCGTAAAATAATCAACCGCTTTGATAGCAGCAGCGGTAGTACCGCCTGTAGAACCTAAGAATTTAGCATTTAGCATTTTTACATTCCACACTACACCTGCTACGCCTGTTCCGTTACCACCTTTTGCACCGATTGTACCTGCGCAGTGCGTACCGTGATCATCATCTACGCCATCAAATACTTGTTTGTCGTTGCCTGCAAAATCCCAACCATATACATCGTCTATCAAACCGTTTCTGTCATCATCAACTCCGTTATTAGCCACTTCGCCTGGATTCACGCCAACATTGGCGGCAAGATCAGGGTGTGTGTACATATAGCCTTCATCGATTATGCCAATATATACACTGTTCGAGCCGAGTTTGTTGTTTGCCCAAGCAGTTGCTGCACCTGAACCGAATTGGTTAGCAGGAGAAGTTGAACTACCGTAAGTACCCCACAAAGAGCCGTTTGTGTAATAAGTGTCATTAGAAGTGGCATTGTGTTGGTAGATGTAATTGGGTTCAGCATACTCAATTTCATCAAGGTCTTTGACACGAGCCAGAGCTTCAAGGGCAACCAAGGGCATATTTACCACATCGATTCCTTCTTGATCTCCGTCTTTTTCCATCATTTTGGTCAGAATTTTTTCTTGAACTTTGCCATTAACGCTTGCCAAAATTTCGGCTCTACGCGAAGCACTTACGCCTTTTTTGAATTTGATGATCATTTCGTTAGGCACAACTTCTGCATTTTCGCTTCTGCCTCCGCGAGCGCCTGTCAAGGCACTGTCATCTGAAGGAGAAATCATGTCATTGTTGGATTGACAAGCGGCAACAGCGCCTACCAAAAGAGCATTAACAGCGAATTTTTTGAAAAGATTTTTCATGTGTGTTTTTGAATTTTTAAAAGGTTACTTAAAATGGATATGCAAATATATTAGATGTAAAAATAACGTGCAAGTTTTTTATTGTTTTTTTCGAAAATTTAGTTAAATATTTTTGTTAAATTTTATAAAGTATTGGTTTTAAACAATTTAAACCTAAATTTATACTACTCGAAAAGGTTTCATTTATTTTCAAATGTCATGTAATCCTAAGCGTATTATGCACTTTTTAATCACAATATTTAACTAATTTTAATAAAAATAGGCTTGCTAAAAATGACTAAATAATTGAATTATAATAAGTTAGCAGAAAAAAATACGGCTTCAGAAAAACAAAAAAAACGGGCTTTTAAGCCCGTTTTTTTTGTTTTCGTTTTGAAAAATTTATTTGTGGTTTTACGCTAAAGATTTCGGTTTCAAGGCTTGTTATAAAGTTTTTCCTTTTCTAAAAATTATAAGCACCAAGATAAAATTCTTTATCACTAATTCGCATTATTTTAAATTCATCTGGCACCATTAAATTTTCAAACTTTATAGTTAATTTTACAAAAAAAATTTCAAATAACCTTCTTTTTTATGAAATACCTACTTTTTTGTATTTTTTGCTTGCTTTTTGGAGCTTGTCAAGTGCTTTCCCCAGAACCTCAAAAACCAACTTGGGAACAACTGACTACTTCGGGAAACCCTGAAGTGAATAACGATAATACACATTTGTTTTTGGAAAAAACGGGCAGAAAACTCTATTACCTCCCTACTCTAAACACAGAACAACCCAAAATAAACTGCGGGACTAAGGAAAATACCTTGAATACTATGCACAAATATACGCTTGCTCAAAAAACATGGGCAAATATTAGTATTCAGCCTCTGATGCCTACCACACCCGAAAATCCCAATGTTCCTACCAAACCTTTGTACAAATCAGTTGTTCAGGTGGGTAATAATATTTATACTTTGCAAGCCCGAAACACCAGTTGCGGCTTAAGGTATATTTTTTATAGCTCGGAGATAAAGGCTGACGAATCAGTAAATTGGAGCAAAGAAAGCAGTGTTTTTAATATATCATCTGGTACTATTTCGAATATTACGTATAATGTGAAAGACGAATTATTGATGTTTTATGACATAAACAGTTCGCAACTTCGGACATTTCCACGCCCAAATTTAGATAGTTATGGTGGTCTCAATGCACAAAGCGTTTATACTCGAACTACTCCACCCAAATCTACCACTTCACCCTATCTGTTATATATTCCTTCCAACCATAGTGTTCTTTTGTTTGGCAAAGAGATTGGAATGTGGCAATTTGACCTTCAGGCTAAGGAATGGAAAAAGCAAGCGTTTTTATTTGGAAAAGATGACGAATTTGCCAAAAACGAATTTGCGATTGATCCTGAAAACCAAACCTATCTTTATGATGCAAAAATGAATCGGGTACTCATCGTTAATTCCCAAAATGAAAGAATGTATGTTTTCCAATATGACCTAAAAACACAGTTTTTGACACATTTTGAGCAAAGTAGGCAATTTAAGCGTTCGGCAGAACGTACTTGGGCGATTACGTTTGATGGCGAAAATAATACGATTTATGGTTTTAGTGATCAGGGTTTGTATCGTTTGAAACTGTAAGTTAGAGACTTTTTTAGCAAAAAAAAACAGCCATTTTTTTAAAAAATAGCTGTTTTTTTTGTCATCTATTTAAACCTATTTCCGATATTTCCCTATCAAAACCTTCGCTTTTTCAAAGAAAATCAAACCTCTTTTTTGAACCTTTCCCCTAACCAAACTTTCAAACGTTCAGCGTATTTAAAATCGCCGCCGTCCCAAATAAATTCTTGCTTAAATTGCGAAACTTGATTTTCAGAAATGCCCAATCGATCCAATTCTTCATAAAAACCAGACATATTGTTTTTCTCTATCAGGTCTTTTAAGTATTTGTATTTCAGCTTTTTAGTATCCAAAATGCCTTTGAGCATGGGGCTAATTTCTATAGAATCGCCGCTTTCTCCGCATTGCGCTTTTTTACCGTCTTTTTCCCATTCCAACAATTTCAAGTATTTATGCAAATGCCGTGTTTCGCTTTCCTTACATTCCGAACAATTACAAGGAATTAATTCGGTAGGTTTTAGTTTTGCCGAAAAACGCAAATTTACGGTTTCAAATTCCTCTCGGATTCGTGCCAAAAAATATTCCTTTTCTGTGCCGTTTAGCCGTATTTCAAACGAAATTTTGCGGTTTCCTTCCAAATCCAAACGCCTAATTTCGGCTTGTGTGCCTTTGCGGTTATCCAACACAACACCGTTTTTCCAAACCATTTGTTCGCCTGCTATTTCCCAAATAAACTCACTCATTCGAACAATAAAATGCGTAAGCAAACCTTCGGGCATAAATTCGTAATGGTAACGAAAAACCAAATTTTCCGTTTTGTCAAAATCGTAATTCGGGCGTTTGGCGGACAGCAAGTCGGGAACTGTTACCCAAACTTCCTTGTTCTTGTCTGTATGTTCGTAGGCAATTTCGAATTGGTTTTTGAACATCAAATTCAAAAAAGCCTCGTATTCGTCCAATTTATAGCCTTTTCCTTTCCAAAAATCGATCAGCCATTGGCGGGGAAATTTGAAGCAACCTTGTTTTATTTTTTCCCTATCGCTTAGGGCGGCATATACCGCATCCACTGCCCAATCGGGATTGAGAATAACCATGCGAGCAAGGGCATCACTTCCCTCTTGATAGTGCAAAATAATCCCGATTTGGTGCAAAAACTTACTCAAATACAGTTGGTCTTCGGTATCCTTTAATTTTTCGTCTTCGCAAATTTCAAAAAAGGTTTTTCGGTCGATATAATTTGCCTTTTCCGCGCTTCGTCTGCGTTCCAATTCCCTGCGGATCGGTAGCCACAAAGCAGGAACATCTACGCCAATATGCCCCAAAACAGCCAATTTGCGGCTCAACAAGTTGCGTAGGCGTTCCGAACCCCAATCGGATTCCGAAAAATCCAAGTCGATAGAATGGACTTCCAAATCAGGAAATTTGGTTTGGTATTCGTTCAAATCCAAGTATTTCATCGGTTGTCCGCTTCTTTTGTTATAAAGCAAGACAATCGGCAATTTTTGATCGCTTTTCTTGTCTTTTGCCAAGAGGTCGATGATCTGAAACCAATAATCGTAACGGGTATTTTCCTTGCGTTCGTCCACGACCAGCACGTACAATGCCCATTCGGTTAGGAAATAACGGTGCGTAGAATAGTAGTTGTGCTGTCCGCCAAAATCCCAAATATTCGCCAAAATAGCCTGCGGACTGTGGGCAAAAGCCACCGCAGGCGTAATCTCGATGCCGTGTGTCGAGTTTTTTTCGTCTTCGGGATTAGGTACGGGATAGGCGGGATCGATGAGTTTTTTGCGGAGGGTAGTTTTGCCCGTACCCGCTTCGCCCACCAAAATCATTTTTGCCTCATAAACTTGGATTGTGCCTTGTTCGGCTATTTGTTTGAAATAATTGCGCAAGTCTTCGAGGCAATTATCATTTATTCCTTTCCCTAATTTTTCGATAGGAATCCCCGCAATAGGATTGCCGAAGGCGTATAAATACTTTAATTTGGGCAAAGCCAAGACCGTTTTTAAATGCGAAATATCGGAAACCTGATTAGCGGAAAAATATAAGTTTTGTAAATTCGTCAATTCCTTTACAGGCGAAATATCGGAAACCTGATTAGCGGAAAAATATAATTCTTGCAAATTCGTCAATTCCTTTACAGGCGAAATATCGGAAACCTGATTAGCGTAAAAATATAATTTTTGCAAATTCGTCAATTCCTTTACAGGCGAAATATCGGAAACCTGATTATTTCGAAAAGATAAGTTTTGCAAATTCGTCAATTCCTTTACAGGCGAAATATCGGAAACCTGATTATAGGCAAAATCTAATTCTTGCAAATTCGTCAATTCCTTTACAGGCGAAATATCGGAAACCTGATTAGCGTAAAAATATAATTCTTGCAAATTCGTCAATTCCTTTACAGGCGAAATATCGGAAACCTGATTAGCGTAAAAATATAATTTTTGCAAATTCGTCAATTCCTTTACAGGCGAAATATCGGAAACCTGATTAGCGGAAAAAGATAAGATTTGCAAAGTTTTGAGTTCGGCTACGAAATCAATCTTCGTGAGTTTATTGTCATCAAGGTTCAAACCAATCAGATTGCCCTCTGTATCAAGGGAATAGGTATTTTTATTCCATATTTTCTCGATCTCTACTTCTTTGAGGTCTGTGAGGGCTGTGTGTTTTTTGAGGTGTTCGAGGGCGGCGGTGTGGTGCATGGGATTGGGTGGTTTTTGGTGTAACATAGGCTTTAGCCTGTGGGCTGTTCGGCACATACTGAAGCCTATGCTACAGAACAGCCCCAAAAATACAATTTTTTTGGAATTTTAATGAAACAATCGATTTTTCTTGTAACACACCCTTCAGGGTTTGATTTTTAGAAGAATCGCAGCCCGAAGGGTACGCTACAGAACAGCCGAAAACTACAAAAAATTTTGTAAATTCTTTCATTCTACGAAATTTTGGTTCAAAGAGTTTTTTCTCCTATCCTTGTGAAAACCCAATATTTTTTTCTTGTGAAAAATACTATGGAATTGACCATGATCATCGAGGAAGGTGAGAATGGTTGGTATGTCGGTCAAATTCAGGAATACCCTGCGGCAATATCGCAAGGGAAAAGTATAGAAGAATTAAAAGAGAATTTGATCGATGCTCTCAAACTTCTGCTGGAAATAGAAAGGGAACGCTTGGAAAAAGACTACGCCCAACGCAAAGTGATTAAACAAATGCCTCGACATTCCGAAATAGGCAATTTTTTGTGTAAAAAAATTTGCAAACAATTAGATATTCCCATGCCTACAAAATTCTAAACCTATAAGCCAATTTTTGTGGTTTGCATTTTCCTGAAAATCAGGCTGTTTGATCAAAAAAATCCTGATTCGGAAATTATCTGAATCAGGATTTTCACGATTTGATGATTTTCAAGAAAATAGCCTTTATTCCCCTAATTGTCTGGGTTTCAAGGCGTGTTCCAAAACCGTTCCTTTCAAAAGGTTCGAAAAGACTTCGGCAATGGATTTTCCGCCCAAAATAGAAAGCGGTGCCATACTTTCCGCCATGCGTTCGGCGAGGGCTTTGTCCCCGAAGGCTTGCAATGCCGCCACCAAATCGGGCGAAACGGCTTGTGCCTTTTTCACCACCGCATCGACTTCGGCTTTCATTTCTTGCAAACGTTGTTCTAAGAGTTTTTGAGCAAATACCATTTGCAATTCCTGTGTCGCTTTTTGCTGTTCGAGTTTCGCCGAATTGATCTCGATCTCGAATTTTTGGGCTTCCAACGTGCCTTTGAGTTTTTCGCTTTCGGTCTTGAGTTGCCCCTCGATTTCCGTTAGGCGATAGGTCAGTTGTTTTTGGATTTCCTGCACCCGCAAATCAAAAATGGCTTGCGTAGTTTGGGATTTCGCCTCCTCCATTTGCCGCTGGATTTCTTCGGTTTTTTGGGTAAATTCCAAATTGCGGTTTTGCGTTTCGAGCGCAATCTGATGTTTGACTTCGCTGTGCTTGGCAGTCGAGATAAGGTCTTGAATATCAATATTTTGCAAATTAATATCCAATACTTCTACGTCATAAATTGCCATGCCATTTTCCTTAAACGAACGCCCTTGTCGCTTGCCATCTTCGCTTGCTTTTCCCAAAATAATATCCCGAACAAGGGCAATACTATCGGCATAAAAATCCAAAACCGAATATTTTTTGACCGCATTGCGGATAACGGAACGCAGGTGATCGGTCAGGAATTTGACGTAATTCTCGACATTAAACCATTTTTCGGGTTCGCCTGTGAAATTGATACGGTACGAAAGGGTAATATCGACCTCACAAAAATCTTTGGTTTCGGCTTTGACTACATCGGAAACTTTGTTGTGCAAACTTCGCAAATACACCGTTCTGATCAAATTATCGTCTGTTTTCGGTGTCCCTGTCGAGAGTTCGATAGTCTGCAAAATTTCGTCATATTCCAACAAATACGTTTTGGGTCCCACAATTACCTTGCGTTCGCCTGTTTTGCTCACGACCATGACGGCATAGCCCGTCCAAATATCGATCATCACCGCCCCACTATATTTGCTGTTCAGCGTAATGCTTCTGGGCGGCGTAAATTGCGTAGTTCGGCTGATTTCGTCCCCGACCACGCCCGCAGGCAAAGAAGTTTGCTGTTGTTCCTCTGTAAAAGTCTGTTTCTTTTTCTGGGCTTGCGGGGCAGGCGAAGGCACATAATAATCTTGCGTTTGCTCTTTTTCGGCTTGCTCCTTGAGTTTTCTATTGAAAATCAAAGCCTCTTGGTTATTTGGAAACCAAAGTGTGGTTTGTTTTTCGGTCAAAACCCGATTGACAATGATATTTTCACGAGGATCGGGCAAAAACATACAAGGACCCGTTTGCAAAGTGATTTTTCCTGTAGTTTTGTTCAAAAAATAACGTCCTTCCCCAGGTGGGATCGCAACGGCATAATAAATTTCGTGATCGCCGTATTTGATCAAAGCGTGTTCGGGGCGTGGGAAATAAATCATTTGTTCCTTGCCTGTAACAAATAATTCATCGCCTACGCTATAATTTTTGCCGTTTTCGGTATAGGGGGCAATTACTTTGAGGTAAATTCCCGAATTTTCGTTGAGTTCGATGGCTCGGTATTTTCGTTGCCCGTTTTTGGCAATAAACATTTCGGTAGGTTCAGGAAAAACCACATCAGGACCTTGAATATAGCGTTTATTACCGCTTTCATCAAGCAAAATGCAATATTCGAGGCGTTCCAACGTAACCGCATCGCGCACATAATTGCCGTTTTGGTCGCGCACCACTTCCACGCCTGTTGGCGGAATATAAAACGACACTTCCGTTCCTTTGATGATCATGTGTTGCCCCATCGTCAGGTCGGGGGCAGGTTTCGTGATGGGCGTTTTTTCCGCATCTTCGGTGTGTGTGGTTTGTGGTTTCACGACCGCCTGCGCCCAATTTTTGCGGGCTTCGCCTTCGTCATAAATCCGCACGACCAAATATTGGTTCGAACGCAAATAATGTCCTTGTGTAACCCTTACCATTTGCCCTGGCCAAAGGGCAAAGAAAATGGGCCCTGGTAAATTGACTTTTCGACCGATTTGTAAAGCAGGCGAATTGTTCGAAGTACCAATATTAGGCTGTTTTCCGTCAATCGAAGGGTTTTTGAGTTCGACATACCAGCCTTCGGGGGCGGCAGTAAAAACCTGAGTCGATTCGTCAAGGTTGCAATTTTTAAAACGTTTGGTTTTTGGATCAAAAATCACAGGGCGGTCGGTATTCGCCATGCTCGTCTTGAAAGGTCCCACATACGTAACCACATGACCTTTGGTTTGGTCGGAAATATAAGCGAATTCGTTGGGCGTAAGCACCAAATCCCGTTCGCGGTTAGGATTTACATTCATATCGTTGTACTCTTGCAAGGTGTTAAAAATTTTGGGGTTAAACCATTTGAAAAATGCTTAATTAATGTATTGGCGAATTTATTCGCCGCATATTGCCTCGAAATGGCGAATAAATTCGCCAATACAGAAATCAACGAACCAATCCTTTTTATTTATCTTAACGTAATTTTTACACAAAGGTTCGTGTTTTTTATACACTTTTTACGAAATAATTTTTTGTTTTTAAAACACCCTTTTTATTGTAACTTGGATTCAACTCATAAATCCAAGATTGCTTTTTATCAACCTTTCCATCTTCGTGGTGATGGCAAGCATAGAGTCCAAGCACAAGCCCAAATATGATGTTTAATGTTTTCATAACATTTTGTAGTATATTAAATAATCAGTTCTCATGGTCGAAAGTGCCCAAATATAGTGCATTTGATAACGTTTTTGGTACGAAACACCTAATCCAATAAATGCAAGGCTTTCATCTCCCGCTTCCGAACTTCGCCTTTCTGGTTGCAACCGCTAAACTCGATCAGGACTTGGTAGGCATCTGAAGGCATTTTTTGTCCTTGATGCGTTCCGTTCCAGCCTTCTTCGGGATTGTGGGTTTCGAAAATCAAAATTCCCCAACGGCTATAAATTTGCAATTTGAAATACTTGATATTGAGGTGTTTAATCCGATAAAGGTCGTTTTTCCCTGCCGAATTATGCGGCGTAAAAGCATTTGGTACTTCGACCGTAGGCTCACAACAATCATTTACCGTGATCGTATCTTCGGCTACACAGCCCCAGCTATCAGTGGCTCGCAACCAATAAACGCCCAATTTTTGGGCAGAAAAGGAATGTTGGTTTTGGGTACTTTCCCAATTTCCTGTTTTTCCCAAACGCCATTCGTATTTGACAAAACCTTTATCTGCGACCAGAATTGCCTGATTTTCGTCTTGGCAAATGGTAGAATCCCCAGCAATTTTGACACGAACAGGTGATAAAATTTTAGCAATTCGGAAAGTATCTGTTGCCGTACAACCAAATTCATTCGTAACTGTAAGGGTAAATTTTCGGGCTTCGGAAACCGTAAAAAATTGATTAGCAGAGAGTTGCTTGCCAGTCGAATCCCGCCAAGCGTAGGCTTTGAAGCCCGAACCTGCATCAAAGGTTTTGGAAGTTCCATAACAGAGGTAAGGCAGATCGGGAATTTCGACCGTAGGTAGCGGATTAATAATGATTTTTACGCTATCCAAAGTCCTACAACCTGTTAGCGAATCGAGGACGCTTGCGGTATAAACGCCTGTTTGATTGACGACCATCGCCGTATCGTTTAGGATTCGGTAAAAAGATTTGGGCTTGAGCCAAGTAATTTTCTTGTTTTTGGGTTTTTCCAAAACCATTCGCAGGGTGTCGGTTCGGTAACAGCCATCTCCTTTGAGGTGCAAAAGTTTGAATTTGGGATTTTCTACAATTTTGAGGGTTTCGAAAGTCGAAACGGCACAACGATTCGAGTCGATGTAGGTATATCGAAGTTCAAATTCGCCTGCTCCCAAACTTTGCGGATTTACTTGCTTGATTTCGCGGTTTCGAATTTGCCACACGCCACTATCGAGGTTCGCTTTTGGGACAAAAGGGCGGCTTTCATTCAAACAATACAAGTTTTGCAAACCCAAAATTTGCAGTTTGGGTATTTCGAGGATTTGGATTGCATGATCAATCGTCCAAACACAATTTTTTTCGTCCTGATAAACGTAACTCACCATGATCCGCCCGCTTCCCCAGTTGCTTGGGACTAAAACACTCATAAACGAACCATTTAACTTAAATTTGCCTCCTTCGGGAATCCCTTTTAGCAGGATTCGGTTCGTGTCCGTTCCGCAATATTGGTTTTGCAAATTCGAAATTGACATAAAAGGTTGCGGCAAAACGGTCAGGAATTGGCTAACCGAATCGCTGCAATTATTTTCGTTGGTATAAACAAAAGTAACGCGGTGGGCGCCCGCTTTCCACTCCGAAGGGTAAAAATATTCCGTTTTTCGATTATCAATTTTGAAATAAGCGCCTTTTCCGCTTGGCGAACCTTCCAGTTTGATGCCTTCAGCATTGATACAAATTTCTTTTTTATTTTCCAAATTTACTATTTTGGGTTTCAGAACTTCGAAAACTTTGATCGTTTTTTCGGTTTCCAGAGACACATTGTGCCGATCCGCAAAACGATATTTCAAAACATGATCTCCCAAAGATATTTTTGCAGGCTCGAAATAATGGCTTTCAAGCCGTTTTCCGTCCAAAAAGAACTGCCCTCCTGCGGGCGAAGCCGAAAGGAAAAAAGGCGGATCATTTTGGCAAAAACGATTGGGAACGTTCAAAAAAGTAAGTTGAGGAACAGGATAAATCAAAATATTTTTATCCAACACCGTAAGACATCGGTTCGAATCTTGGAAAAAATATTGGAAACGGTGCTTGCCCAAACCCAAATTTTTGGGATCAACTTGGCGGGTGGTGTCGGTTTTGACCAACATTTTTCCTCCTTTAGGTTCGAGCATGACCTCAAATGGCGGCTGATCGATTCGAATGCTATCGTTCGTAATATTCAAAAAGTACAATTTGGGGACTTCTCGAATGGTAATAAAAGAAGTGTAAGTTACAGTACGTTTGGAATCGGTTATCGCATACCGAACGGCATGAATGCCTGCCGAAAGAAAGGCGGGATTTATTTCAGAAACTGCTATTGTGTCCTTTCCAATGAAAAATTTGCCATTTTTAGGCGTTCCTTTTAGCGGAAAAACTGGATCGTTTGGACAAAAAATATGTTGTAAAGTATCAATCGTAATGAAAGGCAGCGGATTGATTTTGAAAGGGTGAAAAGCCGTAAAAGTACAATCGAGTTTAGGATCGATAACCCGATATTCCAGTTCCTGATCGCCTGCGCCAATTTCTGCAAAATTTACTTCTTCGATCTCCCGATCATTGACAAAAAATTTCCCCCCAGCGGGAATCGCTTTAGGTTTTACCTTCGGATCATCTATGTCGTATTCGTTTGCTATGTTGCTGATACTCATAGAGATAGGTGGATCAAGGCTGATCGTTTTGTGTAGTTCCAGTATCGAACCGTCCGCATTTACGAGGGTCAGGGTTACTTTATAGATTCCATTTTTTGGAAAAATTACGGTCGGATTGGGTGCAGAACTTGTATGCACAATTTTATTTTTTTTGTCTTGAAAAGTCCATTGTGTGATGAGTTTTGCGCAGGTTTTAATCGTGTTTTTGAACTCAACTTCTCTGCATTTGTTGGGCAGGACGGTATATTCGAAATCACCTTTGAGCTGGGGCGGAGTCAAAACTACAGGCTGGATAGTTTCCAAAACTTGCCCAAAAGAGTTTGTAGCCTTGAGTTTTACTCTGTAAGAACCGTATTTGGCGTACGTATGCTTTATGCTTTTGATTTTTGCCAAAGTGCCATCACCCAAATCCCATTCATAATTCACAATATAACAATCGGGCGTTATGGCTTCCAATTCCATTTCCGTGCAGTTTTGTTTGACTTTCATGCTAAGGGCAAAATCTGCCGTGAAAAGGCTGATATTTTTAGCAAAAGTTTCCGTAGTACCGTCTTGGTTGGTAGCGGTCAAAAAAACGGTGTAATTTCCATTATTGTCATAAAGATGATTCGGGCTTTTTTCGGTACTCAAGCGACCGT
>JAAFHK010000549.1 GCA_013297565.1 Cytophagales bacterium | reverse complement strand
CCGCTGTTCAACCAAAGGTCTTCGCTACGCTACGCCCTTCGTTGAACAGCGGATTTGCGAAATTCCAAAAAAATTTTTCGGTGCTACGCACCGATTTTTTGAAACTTCGCAAATCCGCCGCCCGTTGGTGGTAATTTTATGACGACACCGTAAAACAATGAAACTACATATTTTTGGAGCATCAGGGAGTGGCGTAACAACATTAGGGCAATTATTGGCTGAAAAATTAGGCTTGCAATATTTTGACAGTGATGATTATTTTTGGATAAAAACAGAATTACCCTTTACCCATAGAAGAAACCCTAACGAAAGAAACCAACTTATTGCCAAAGACATAAGTGAAACTAAAAATTGGATATTGGGAGGTTCAATTATTCATTGGGGAAACAATTTATTTCCTGAATTTGATTTATACTCAAAACTCTTATAAATTACACATTTTAAAAATTGTAAAATATTGATTTTCAACCTTGTAAGGTCTTTAAGACCTTACAAGGTTATACAGTTTTTAGTATAGTAATATTCCTCTATTTAGCAAGTGAAATAAGAATAGAAAGGCTTAAAAAACGAGAATTACAAAGATATGGAAATGTTATTTATACAGACGAAGTAAGAGCAAAACAATTTAATGATTTTATTTCGTGGGCAACAGATTACGACAACAATACAGGACTTGCAAATAGAACTTTAAATGCACACGAAACTTGGCTAACTCAAATCCAAAACCCTGTTTTAAAAATTACTGAAAATCTAACATTAGACGAAAAGATAAAACGAATTTTAGAAGCATTGAAAAAGATAGAATAAACGAATTTTGACAACAAATAAAAACTACCACCAACATAGGCTTGGCGAAAGCGGGGCAAAAGTGCTGAATTGAACTTTTGAATATGAATTGGGGCAATGTGCTAAATTTGGGCTTTTGTGCTGGATTTCCCCGCCTTCGCCAAGCCCTGTCCGTTCATCAAAAGGCGGCTACGCTCGCCTTTTGATGAACGGGCGGCGGATTCCATCCGCTGTTCAACCAAAGGTCTTCGCTACGCTACGCCCTTCGTTGAACAGCGGATTTGCGAAATTCCAAAAAATTTTTCGGTGCTACGCACCGATTTTTTGAAACTTCGCAAATCCGCCGCCCGTTAGCACCAACCATAAAAACAAAGTCGTAAAAATAAAATGGACTGGAAAAAAATTACAGATGATTTATACAAAAAAATCTCACCTTTGAGGGGTTTTTTGAATAGCCAAATAGACAGAAATTTCATAACAGAGCAAAAAATAAAATCTCTCTGGGTAGAATTTGATATGAATGACTTCATTTATCAAGATCCTTTTTATGGGGAACAAACATCAACAAGCCCTTTCCCTATGTATGTTAATCCTTTTGAAGTGGAAGAAGCAGAAAAAAGAGTAGAAATTAGACATATTCAGGAGTTAGAAGGAAAAATAATTGAAGATTCAAGAACCAATATAAAAGGAGCATTTTCTAATTCTTTGGACTTTACAGCACCACTAATTAAATTTGGAAAAATAAAGCACAATAAAATTGAGTTTGAAATGGAATATTGCTTAACTAATAGTGATAGTTATGGAATGATGACAGGTACGAAAGAAGAACACGTTAAAACAAATGGAATCATAAAAATGGATTTAGATATCAAAGAAATAATAATTTTAGTGAGTAAGGCTGACGATTTAAGAGAAATACTAAAATCCATGAACCCTAATATTTATGATTTAGAATCATCAAAAGAGGCAATAGATACGAAAATAACATATACAAATTACACTCAACATAGAGTGCCATATAAAATAAATATTGAAACTATCACACAGACAATTGAATTTTAAAATAACTCTGTATAAAAATACTTGCGATAAAAATATGGCTGGTGCTAACATAGGCTTGGCGAAAGCGGGGCGAATGTGCTAAATTGAACTTTTGAATATAAATGGGGCTAAATTACTTTATTTGGGCTTTTGTGCTAAGATTTCCCCGCCTTCGCCAAGCCTTTTCCGTTCATCAAAAGGCGGCTACGCTCGCCTTTTGATGAACGGGCGGCGGATTCCATCCGCTGTTCAACCAAAGGTCTTCGCTACGCCCTTCGTTGAACAGCGGATTTGCGAAATTCCAAAAAAATTTTTCGGTGCTACGCACCGATTTTTTGAAACTTCGCAAATCCGCCGCCCGTTAGCAGAAATTGTACGAAACTTTCATTTGAAATATTCTTAAAATAGAACTTATTTATGAACATCAAAATTGTAATACCAATAATTTTACTTTTTGCAAGCAATACGGTTTTATTTGCTCAAAAAAAAGACAGCGTAGATTTTCTTATTCAAAAAGAAATGGCAGCCCGAAAAATAGTAGGGTTGCAATTAGCTGTTATAAAAAATGGCGAGATTGTCAAAACAGGAAACTATGGTTTTGCCAATTTGCAAGACAGTATTCCTGTTGATGCCAACACAATTTTTACGATAAACTCTATCACCAAAGCCTTTGCAGGCGTGGCTCTGATGCAGTTGGTAGAACAAGGAAAATTAGATTTGCAAGCCCCCATTTCGAAATACGTGGACAGTTTGCCAAAAGCTTGGCAAAAAATTACGTTGAGGCAGTTGGCAAGTCATATTTCAGGCATACCAAATTTGTTGGACAATGATGCAAAACTGATTGCAGAAAATGCAGAAGCCTCTTGG
>JAAFHK010000548.1 GCA_013297565.1 Cytophagales bacterium | reverse complement strand
TAAGGAAGTAAAAGCCAAAATGGAGGAATTGAAAAAACAGTTTCCTCCAGGCATGGAATACGAAATCAGTTACGATGTGTCAAATTTTTTAGATGCCTCTATCGAAGAAGTCATACATACGCTGCGCGATGCCTTCATATTGGTAGCTTTGGTGGTGTTTCTGTTCTTGGGCGATTGGCGTTCTACCTTGATTCCTACCTTGGCAGTGCCTGTTTCGCTGATAGGAACGTTCTTTGTGATGCAGGCTTTTGATATTAACATCAACCTCATTACCCTTTTTGCTTTAGTATTGGCGATTGGGATTGTGGTCGATGACGCTATAGTAGTGGTCGAGGCGGTTCATGCAAAATTAGAAGAAGAGCCGAATTTGTCGGTGTATGATGCCGTAAAAAAAGTTTTAAACGAAATTAGTGGGGCAATCATAGCCATTACCCTGCTCATGACTTCCGTTTTTGTGCCTGTTTCGTTTATGTCGGGCCCTGTGGGTATTTTTTACCGACAGTTTTCCATTACGATGGCTTCTGCGATTGTCATTTCGGGCATTGTTGCCCTTACGCTTACGCCTGTTCTTTGCGCCATGATTCTTCGAAAACACAAACACAAAAAGAATCTTTTTGATCGAGCCATCGGCAAATTTAATGATTTGTTTGAATTTGGCACGAACCGATACATGGCTTTGTTAAAACACGTAGTCAATCGGAGAGTGCTTACTTGGTGTGTTTTATTGGTGTTTAGTATAGGCATCTTTTTTATCAATCGGGAACTTCCAGCGGGTTTTGTCCCTGCCGAAGATCAAGGCATGATCTATGCCGTAATCCAAACTCCGCCAGGCTCTACTCTGGAACGAACATACGCCGTGAGCCGTCAGTTGCAAGATGCCGCCCTCAAAATAGAAGGCGTAAAATCTGTTTCTTCTTTGGCAGGCTATGAAATCTTAACTCAAGGGCGAGGTTCTAATTCAGGCACTTGCCTCATCAATTTAGCTCCTTGGCACGAACGCAAAGCAACGGTCAGGGACATTATCCACGAATTGGAAAAAAAGGCAAAAAACATACCAGGAGCCGCCATAGAATTTTTTGATCCGCCTGCGGTGCCTGGTTACGGGGCAGCAGGAGGGCTTACTTTGCAACTTTTGGACAAAAATACCAAAATTGATTACAAAGGGCTTGACGAAGTAACTACCAAGTTTTTGGACGCACTGAAGAAACGGAAAGAAATTTCCTCTTTATTTTCGTTTTATAGAACGGATTATCCGCAATATGAACTCGAAATAGACAACAAAGCCGCCATGCAAAAGGGCGTTTCGATTGGCAAAGCTATGGACAATTTGGCTATCATGGTCGGCAGTACCTACGACATCGGGTTTATCAAATTTGGGCGTTTTTTTAAAGTTTTTGTCCAAGCCGATCCTTCGTTTAGGCGCTTACCTACCGACTTGCTTAATTTTTACGTCAAAAGTGAGGAAGGCGAAATGGTGCCTTATTCGGCTTTTATGAGATTGAAAAAAATGCAAGGCATTTACGAAATCAATCGTTATAATATGTACAGCACCGCCACTATCCAGTGCGCGCCCGCCAAAGGGTACAGCAGTGGGGAAGCGATTGAGGCAATCCGCCAAACCGCCGCCGAAGTACTCCCCGCAGGTTACGATATTGACTGGGCTGGGCTTGCCAAAGACGAAACGACACGAGGCAACGAAGCCATTTATATTTTTGCTATTGTCTTAGTCTTTGTCTATTTGGTGCTTTCTGCCCAATACGAAAGTTTTATTATTCCTTTTGCCGTAGTCCTTTCTTTGCCCGTAGGAGTATTCGGTTCGTTCTTTTTCCTAAAATTATTTGGACTTTCCAATGATGTCTATGCACAAGTTGCCTTAGTCATGTTGGTCGGTTTGTTAGGAAAAAATGCCGTACTTATTGTCGAGTTTGCTATCCAGAAACACCAAGAAGGCGCTTCTATTTTGGAGTCGGCTATGGAAGGGGCTAAAGTGCGTTTCAGACCTATTCTGATGACTTCTTTTGCCTTTATTGCGGGGCTGATTCCCCTTGTGATTGCTTCGGGACCTGGGGCTATTGGCAACCGTACCATCGGGGCGGCGGCAATGGGCGGTATGCTATTTGGTACTGTTTTCGGGGTAATTATTATACCAGGGCTGTATTACATCTTCGCAAAAATTAACGAAGGCCGCACGCTGATCAAGGACGAACACAAAGAACCCCTTAGCGAAGAAGAGCATCAATAACTTGTTTTTTATCCGATCCTTTTTTCAAGTTTCGGATAATTCTCTATTTGCATAATCAAAATAATACGAACCATGATCAAAAAATATATCCTTTTAGCCTGTACTCTTTTGTTCGTACAGGCTTGTTCCGTACCCTTGCTTGTCCAAAAGGAGGCGAAAAGGCAAATGCCTGCCAATTACCAAAAAAATGCCCAAGACAGCACAAATACGGCACTTATTACATGGCAAGAGTTTTTTAATGACTCTCTGCTCATTGCCCTCATTGATACAGCATTGCAAAATAATCAAGAGTTGAATATTATTTTGCAAGAAATTCAAATTGCTCAAAACGAAGTAAAAGCAAGAAAAGGGGAGTATTTGCCCTTTGTGAATGGCATAGTTATGGGGAACGTAGAAAAAGTATCCCGCTATACTCGTTTTGGGGCGCTTGATGAAACCACCGACATAGTACCGAAT
>JAAFHK010000547.1 GCA_013297565.1 Cytophagales bacterium | reverse complement strand
GAAGGTGAAAAACGCCAACGGTATTTTCGGAATGTGATGTTTGTAACGGTCAGTGCGATCAGTATCATAGCGGCAATTTTGGCACTTTGGGGCTATCGGGAGCAGGGAAAAGCCAAAGAAAGTGCGGAAATTGCGGAAATTAACGCCAAAAAAGCCCAAATCAATTTGAAAGAGGTATATAAGGAACAGATTGACGGGCTGAACGAAAGGCAACAACTTTTGCAAAAAGTAGGGGCTTGTCCCGATCTTGTTTTTTTGGAATTTATGACGATTGCTAAAAACTATCCCGAAAAAGATAGCATTTTTAGTGATTTGGAGAAAACGATTAAAACTTTGGAAACTTCGCTTTGCAATAAAAATTTAGTAGGAAAATAAAAAACACCATGAAAACCCTATTTTTTGTTTTATTTTGCCTTTTTTCTGCTCCTCTTTTGGCACAAGAAAAGCCCTTCGAGAGGGTGCGGAACTATCAGGAGGCGCTCGCAAAAGGAAAATGGTTTGCGACTAAAAGTCAATACGACTCGGCTATCAATTACTACAATGCGGCATTGGCTTTCGAACCCGAACAAAAGGAGGTGATCGATGGGTTGATAAAAGATGCCTTCGAGCATATCCAACAAACAGTACAACAGGAGCTGGCTCAAAAAACGGAATTGGTTTCGAAACAACAGCTATTGCAACGCGAAACCAAAAAAGCTCAAGAAGCGGAAAAAGAGGCAATAAAGAACGAGCAAAGTGCTAAAGAATCGCAGAAAAAAGCCGAAGAATCACAAAAACAAACCCAAAAAGCGGAAAAAGCGGTGATGATAGAAAAAAGCAATGCAATCCGCACTTTATACTATTTTAATGCCTTAGATTTTGCCAAATATACGGGCATGGTGAGTGATAAAACCTTGAGAAAACAAATGGCGCTCACTGCACTTTTTCTTTTGGATAGTGCTACCGAAGTAGTTAGTTTGCAGGGTATGCCCTTGGAAGTCCTGAAAGCCCTGACTGAGGCGCACCGCGGCATTAGTTTGGAAAAGGAAGGCGAAAATACGCACCTCACTTGGACAAACGACTCGACTTTTTATTTTATCAATCACCGAAACCAAAGCCATTTATGCAAGGTAAAATTACAGTCCCATGCCAAAACTATCCATGCGATTATGGAAGAAGATTCCAGTTTTTTGAAACAGCCTATTAGCCAAAATTATATCCGAAAAATGGTTTTTACGGCAGAAAAGAGCCTTTTTTTGGAAGATGATCTCCAAAAAAAATATCATTGGAAAGAGGGCAAATTGACAGAAACTCAAAACGCTATAAAAGATTCGGTCAATGTAAAAAGCGAGTTTAGGACTGATTTTTCGGGGAAAATTTTTAAAAACAACCGAGAATTATCTCTGTCGCATAAGGGGCTGATTAGCCAAACGACTCTTTCGAAGGAATATTTTATTTCAGGAGGTTTTGATGGCAAAGTGATTCTTTACCGCTTAAAAGACAATAAATCGATAGTCTTGTATTATAACGATCTTCCTATTTACAGTATCCAACTTTCGCCAAACGGCAAAAGTTTAGTTTTGACAGATCAAAAAAAGATACGGATTATCTTCTTAGATACTCAATATTTGGCTCAAGAACTTCGGAAAGAAAAACATCTTTCTATGGACTATTGGAATACCTATAAAAACGACAACAATTTACTCAAACAACCGACATGGTAAAAATAAAATATCTCTTATTTTTGGTTTTATGTTTGGGCTTTTTGGAGGGAAATGCCCAAAAACTAAGCCTTGATGAACAAATCAATTCGTATTTTAACAGACACATTTTTGATAGTGTGCTGATTGTCTTTGAAAAGGGAACGGCAGAATGGAAGCAGATACTATCAGGCAAATCAAAGGTGAAAAAAATAGACGTTTTGCGCCATCTTGCTATGTCCGCCTTGTATCTGGGAGAGGTAGCGAAAGCCAAAGAATATGCCTTGAAAATTCGGCAGATCGATCTTTTTTACGAAATAGCGGCTGACGATAGCGAAGCCCTGAAAAGCATCATGCGAAAGCACAGAAAAATACCTAAGTTTCAGGTAGGTATTTGGGGCGGGGCAAACCGTTCTTTTGTGCAACCCGTAGGCGAAATTAACTATGTTTTCAAAGGCTGGGAAGGGACAACACCTGAAGACACTTGGTGGAAAAATGAAAAAGATTACAGAGGCTTATACGCATGGCAGGCGGGTTTGCAAATATTCTATTATTTGAATGAGTATATTGGTTTTTTTGGGGGCTTGCGCTACCAACGCTATGATTTTGAGTATCAAACTTTGCAGAAATATAAAATAAGGCAAACGAGTCAGGATTTTATAGGGCAGAAAGTAAATTATTTGCCTGAACTTGAAAAAGAAAATACAATCAGCACGCTTTCCCATCAGGTTTTACAGTACTCTGGCGGTCAATTAGGAGTTTCGGTACAGAAACATTTTGGAAAATGGAATACTAAAATTTACGCACAACAGGGTTTTGCTTGGGCAGGTTTATTACAAGCTAATCGGGTTGCCCGAAAAACTATCGATAGATACAGCCCTACCCTTAGCGCTTCGACCATAACCAATGAAAGTTTTTACGAGAATAATTGGTTATTATTTAGCAGAATAGGCGTTTCTTACCAATACCGCAATTTTACTTTGGGTATAGAGGGCGCTTACTACCACGTCTTGTCGCCTATTAGCCAACTT
>JAAFHK010000546.1 GCA_013297565.1 Cytophagales bacterium | reverse complement strand
ATCAGGAACAATTAGTGGTAAGACTCCAGATTCGTTCGGATCAATGATCGAACTTACGTGGAAAGGGACTAATCCTATTGAACTAAAGAATGGGGTACTCCGTAAGCAAATCGAAGACTTTGATACAGTGATTATTAGAGGATACGGTATCAAAAATGGTGTAAAAATTGGGTTTGGAGAAGTTCGAACACAGATTTTACCTACTTTAAATTAATTCTTTGTATCATAAATATACTTTTAAATGAAAAAAATAGGCATTATTTTCGACATGGACGGGGTATTGATCAATAGTACTCCTTTTCATAAATTGGCAATACACCAATTTTGTGCAAAATACAATAAAAATCTATCCGAAGAAGAACTTCGCAAATACATTTGGGGACGAACAAACCGAGAATGGATAGGTCATTTATTTGAAAATAAGATAACAGATGCTCAAATACAGCAATATGCAGAAGAAAAAGAGAATTTATTTCGTAACTTGTACGAAAAAGATATTGTTGAACTTAAAGGTTTGACTTCTTTTTTAACGCATTTATGCTTAGAGCATACCGCTATAGCTATCGGGACTTCGGCTCCAGCCGCCAACGTGCAGTTTGTATTCAAAAAGACAGGTATTGGACACTTTTTTGATGCTGTTTTAGATGAAACTTTTGTAACAGAAGGAAAACCTAATCCTGAAATATACTTAAAAGCGGCTAAAGTACTTAATTTTGATCCAAAAAATTGTATTGTGTTTGAAGATTCTCTATCAGGTATAGAAGCAGGGCAGAGGGCAGGCTGTAAGGTAGTAGGCGTAATGACTACGCACACTGCGGAGGAGTTAAAACACACAGATTATGTGATTGATGACTTCGAAAACCTAAAAATACAGGATTTGATCAAATTGTTTTAAAGCAAAAAATTGTAACATAGGCTTTAACCTGTGAATTAATATATTCACAGGCTAAAGCTTATGTTACAAAATATACAGACACTTTTATTTAGATCATATTTATACTTTTACTCCTATCACCAATATATCATCGATGAGTTTTCCCCGATTGCGGATAGTCCATTGCTCTATATTTTGTTCCAATAATTGTTTTTGATCTATTAAAGGCTTATTAGAAATATCAAACAATAATTCTTTAAACCGTTTTACGCTAAACTTGGTATTATTTTCTCCACCAAATTGGTCTTGATACCCATCAGAAGATAGATAAATAGTAGTTTCAGTATCCAAATTTATTTCATGAGATACAAAAAGGTCTTTATCTTTGTGTTGTTTCCCACCCAATGAATGTTTATTACCCCTAATTTCTTCTAAATGATTATTTTGAACATAATACAAAGAATTCATAGCCCCTGAAAAGTATAATTTTTGTACTTTTTTGTCAATAACACATAGTGAAATATCCATACCATCTTTGACATCGGTTTCTTGCTGATGTAAAATGCGATAAATTCCCATGTTCATTTCCTCCAGAATAAGATTTGAGGCTAAAATTTCACGTTTAATGACTATTTCATTTAGCAGTTGGCTACCAATCATACTCATAAAAGCACCAGGAACTCCATGCCCAGTACAATCTACCGCCGCAATGACTGTTTTTTGGAGTTCTGGCTGGTGAAAAAACCAATAAAAATCTCCTGAAACAATATCTTTTGGCTTCCAGAGAACAAAAAAATCATTTAAAGATTTCTTCATTTCATCGTCTAAGGGCAAAATGGCATTTTGTATTCGCTTGGCGTAGTTAATACTTGCCGTAATGTTTGTGTTTTTCTTTTGTAATTCTTTATTCAAATCCTTAAGATTTTCTGCAATCGCATATATTTCTTCTTTCTGAATATTAATTTCTTCTTTTTGTTGCAAAAGCAGATCATTATCTCTTTTTTTCCTTTGATTAGACTGATAAAGCACCCAAGCCAAAGCCACTAATAGCAAAGCAACTACTC
This sequence comes from Cytophagales bacterium, assembly GCA_013297565.1. Lineage (GTDB taxonomy): Bacteria > Bacteroidota > Bacteroidia > Cytophagales > Thermoflexibacteraceae > JAAFHK01. Next base: position 775 of record JAAFHK010000546.1, on the reverse strand, counting down.
CAAGCATAGCAAAAAATAGCTGTTGCTGTTTAATTTTGTCGGCTTGCTCCTCTGTTTCAAGTTTTAAGGCAATATTTTCTTTTTCTTTTTTCGAAAGTTCGAGAAAACTCTCCAAACGCCCCATTTCTTTTGCCTTAGTTTCATCTGTAAGGCTATCCGAATAGGTTTTAAAATCTATATGAAAGGCTAAAGCATTTTTATAATCTCCAATTTCCTGATAAGCTATAAAAAGAGTATAATTTGAATTCATTATGCCATCTTTTAAATTACCTAATTTAGCCGTTTGTAGAGATTTTTTAGCAAAAGAAATAGCTTTTTGATATTCACCACTTCGCAAATAGACATTTGCCATGTTATTTCCTATATGCACAATACCAAAAGCCTGATTTTTTTCTAAAAAAATATTGTAAGCCTGCAAGTAATACTTGCGTGCCTCCAATGAATCCCCTTTTTGATCATAAGCATAGGCTATATCATTATAACTAAATGCTATGTTAATATCATTTTTATTCTTTTTGCGTATTTCGAGCGCTTTAAATTGATAGGTAAGTGCCTTTTCGAACTGGCTTGTTAGGGTATAAAAATTACCTATGTTATTATAACAGAAAGCAAGCATACCTTGATCGTTCGTTTTCTCGGTCAGTGCGAGCGCTTTCTGATAAAATTCATAGGCTTTCTCAAAATTTTGTTGTATTTCGTATATTTTACCTATCAAATTGTAGGTATGTGCCATCATAATTCTTTTGGTAGTATCTTCTTGTAAAATTTTTGTTTG
>JAAFHK010000545.1 GCA_013297565.1 Cytophagales bacterium | reverse complement strand
CCAAAGCCTTTGTTTTGGAAAAATTAGGACGAAAAGAGGAATACAAAACCATGATCAAGGAAGCCCTCGAAATGGGCAATCCAAATGATATTCATACACTTGCTCGAAGCCTACAAACACAAAAACGCACAGATGAAGCGGTCGAAATTTTTATGTTCAATGCCAAAAAACACCCTGATCATTGGATTCCAAAAGTCGGTTTGGTGCGGGCGCATTCAGCAAAAGGCAATTACAAAGAAGCCTTGAAAAATGCAGAAATAGCCTTAAAAATTGTCCCTGATGACCAAAACAAAAGGAATTTGGAAGGCATGATCAAAACCCTCAAAGAGGGAAAAGACGTGAATTAGCACTGGGGGTAATAAAGGGAGGAAGAATTTATTTTCTACCCATGTTTCACGCCCTGATTCGAGCTATACTATACTAAAAACGCTTATAAGTTACACATTTTTATCTTCGTAAAATATTGATTTTCAACCTTGTAAGGTCTTTAAGACCTTACAAGGTTATACAGTTTATAGTATAAAACCTTTGTAATTTACGCATTTTCAAAGAATAAAAAAACGCCTTTGCAGGTCTTTAGACCTATAAAAGCGTTTTTTATTCCCAAGTATACTCAATCAACAAATGCTTTTGTACGGCGAACAAGAATGGTCGTTTTACGACCAAGGACCAATTTAGTTGCAGTATAATTTCACAGATTTACTGAAAATTAACAAATTGGAATTTTAAAAATCGATCTGTTTTGGGGCGCGCGGCGCATAAATTACGTCCCTGATATTGGTCATGCCCGTCAGGAACATCATCATGCGTTCGAAACCCAAGCCGAATCCGCTATGCGGGGCAGAACCAAAGCGGCGCAAATCCAAATACCAATGCAAAGCTTCCTCGTGCATACCCAATTCTCGAACCCTTGCCATAAGTTTGTCGTAATTTTCTTCTCTTTGCGAACCGCCAATAATTTCGCCAATTCCAGGGAAAAGAATATCCATTGCGGCAACGGTTTTGCCATCGGCATTTTGTTTCATATAAAACGACTTGATTTCTTTCGGATAATTGATCAAAATCACAGGTTTTTTAAAATGTTGTTCCACCAAATAGCGTTCGTGTTCGGATTGCAAATCTACGCCCCATTTGACAGGATATTGGAATTTACCTTTTTTGTGGTGGTTTGAACCAGCCAAAATTTCGACAGCTTCGCTGTAAGTTAGGCGTTCGAATTGGTTTTCCAAAACAAATTTCAAGCGTTCGAGAAGTTCTTTGTCGTAACGTTCATTCAAAAAAGCCAAATCGTCCGCACATTTTTCCCTAACGTAGGCAATACAGGCTTTCAAAAATTCTTCCGCCAAATCCATATTGTCCTGAATATCATAAAAAGCCATTTCAGGTTCGATCATCCAAAATTCGGAAAGGTGTCGAGCCGTATTCGAGTTTTCAGCCCTAAAAGTGGGTCCAAAAGTATAAACCTGCGAAAGTGCCAAAGCGCCTGCTTCGCCCTGCAACTGCCCTGAAACGGTCAAATTAGCCGAACTTCCAAAAAAATCTTGAGAAAAATCGATTTCGCCTGTTTCTGTCAAAGGCAATTTTTTCAAATCCAAAGTCGTAACTTGGAACATTTGCCCCGCACCTTCGGCATCGGCGGCGGTGATAACGGGCGTATGCAAATAATAAAAGCCTTTTCGATCAAAAAAGGAATGAACGGCATAACTCAAGGCGTGGCGAATACGGAAAATTGCTCCAAAAGTATTGGTACGCAAACGCAAATGGGCATTTTCACGCAAAAATTCCATCGAGTGAGCTTTTTTCTGCAAAGGATAAGTATCAGGATCGGCAGTACCATACACTTCGATGCTATCTGCCTGAATTTCAACCTTTTGCCCTTTACCTTGCGAAGCAACCAATTTGCCAATGACCGAAATACAGGACCCTGTTGAAAGGCTTTTTAAAAGTTCTTCGTCAAATTTGGCAACATCAGCAACTATCTGAATATCATGAATCACCGAACCGTCATTAAGAGCAACGAAATTGACAAAATTATTGCCTCTTTTGGTTTTTACCCAGCCTCTGGCATTGACCGTTTGCTCTGCGGGCGCTGTATTTAACAGTTCGACTATAGGTGTCCTTTTCATGTTTGTTTTCTTTTTTGGAAATATTTGTACGGAAAAATAAGCTATTTTTCTTTTGGGGTGCAATGTTAGTCAAAAATACCTAAAAATATATATTGTAAATGCAAATTTATTTTTTTGATGCAAAGGTAGGCAATTCGTTTCGTTTTTGCGCTTTTTTATTGTTGCTTCCGCCCTTATTTTTGCTTTCTGTGCAGAGGCTTTGGCGCACTGGATAGCGAGGGTTTTGTGAAAAACTCTTAAATTTTGAGATCATCTGTTGTATTGGAATTTAAAAACTTTATTTTTGTACCATTAAGCATTTTTTTCTTTTTTATACATTATGAAACATACGAAGGGTATGCCATGTTTTTTTTACCTCTTTTTCTTATTATTTTTTTTTTCAAACCACCTTTCTGCTCAAAAACCTGCCTTTAAAAAAGATTTTGATTTTTTTTGTAAAATAATTATTGAAGAAAAAGAACAAAAATACGAAGTACAAGTAGAGTTTGGGGGTGAAAAACTCAAAAGCCCCGAAGACATAGCCAATATTCGAATGATTTATCAGATTGTGCCTTCATTTGAGGGCGGAGCTGTAAAAGTAATGGATACTTTAGCCC
>JAAFHK010000544.1 GCA_013297565.1 Cytophagales bacterium | reverse complement strand
GGAACTTTTTGGAAAACATTGTAAGGCTTATTTCGAGTTGCCTGTGGATTATCAGCACCCAGACGCACAATGGCACATCGAACGCACGATTAATGAGGCAATTAACACCGCCACAACCGAACCGCAAGCCCCTGTGCAGATCAACTGCCCCTTTCGCGAACCTTTTTATTTGGACAAAGAAGCAGATATTGGCTATTCTCGAAATCCGCAAATTATTAATATTGAACCAGTTGAAGCGAATCTAACGGAGCAGGCTTGGGAAAAACTAATTCGAAGATATGGGCAAATGGAAACCGTTTGGGTAGTAGGCGGACAGAATCGCATGGATTCCACCCTTATAGACCTTCTTGACAGATGGAAAACGCCTATTTTTGCCGATATTATTTCCAATCTACACCCTTTGCGTTTGGGGACTCATCACCAAGACATTAGTTTATCGAAAACCTCTTTTCAAGAAAATATCACAAAACCCGATTTGCTGATCACTTTTGGGCAGTCTGTTATTTCCAAAAATATGAAACTTTTTTTGCGCAAACATAAACCTTTGCAACATTGGCACTTACAAATGGCAGGCACTGCCCCCGATACTTTTCAGTCCCTTACACACGTTTTGCCTGTTTCGCCAGTTACTTTTTTTTCTCACTTCTGGCAAGAAATTGGGTTTTCAGAAACCAGTATCTCCGAGCAAAAGTTTTGGGACAAAACCGAAAAAGATTACCAAAACAATTTGGAGCAGTATCTGAAGGAACAGCCTTTTTCTGAACTCGAAGCTACATGGCATTTGATGCAACAAATTCCTTCTTTTTCGGATTTGCATTTGGCAAATAGCATGGCAGTTCGTTTGGCAAATGTAATTAATTTCAAAAAAGCGCCTACAGATGTCGAGATATGGTCGAACAGAGGCACAAGTGGCATTGACGGTTGTCTTAGCACTGCTGTAGGACACGCCCTCAATACGACTCGTTTGCAAACGCTGTTGATTGGAGATTTGGCGTTTTTTTATGACCAAAATGGGCTTTGGCAAAAAGAATTGCCCAATAATTTGCGGATTGTCCTGCTCAATAATCAGGGCGGCGGAATCTTTAAGTTCATTTCAGGTCCTCAAAATTTGCCCAAAACACTACCTTATTTTCTCACGCCTCACAACCGAAATGCCGAAAATATTTGTCGGGATATGGGGCTGGATTATGTGCGGTGTTCGGAAAAAGAAAAACTTGAAAACGTCTTTTCTCAATTTTTTCAAGCAAGTTCCCGTCCCAAATTGCTCGAAATTCAGACCGACATGGACAGAAATGTAAAAGTTTGGCAAGGTTTGAAAAATTTGGTAGGGTAAAAGTTTTTTTATAGATTGCGCCTCGAAAATAACCTATTTTACAGAAAAACATAAATAACTTAGTATGAATACAGGTGATATTGGTGTAGGTTCTTTTATCCGACACAATGGCGAACTTTGTTTGATTTTGGAATATCAACACCGTACTCCGGGCAATTTGCGCGCCTTTTTTCAGGCAAAAATGCGCAACGTAAAAACCAATAAATTGGTGGAATATCGTTTTAGGGCAGGTGAAGATGTGGAACTGGTGCGCGTAGAACAGCGCTCTCTGCAATACCTTTACAAAGAAGGCGAAAATTTGGTATTGATGGATACGGAAACTTTTGAGCAACTCTATGTAGGTGAAATTATTTTTGGTGATTCCCTCCAATTCCTCAAAGAAGGAGTGATGGTATCGGTTTCGTTTGACGATAGCGAACGCCCAATTTCTGCCGAACCGCCCAAAAGTGTGGAATTACAAATCACTTATACGGAGCCTGGAGCAAAAGGCGATACGGTCAATAAAGTGCTAAAACAGGCTACCCTCGAAACAGGAGCCACAATTAGCGTACCGCTGTACTGCGAAATTGGCGATATGGTCAAAGTAAATCCGCTAACAGGCGAATTTTCGGAACGAGTAAAAGTAAAATAAAAAACAGCCCTTGTGTGTGATTTTTACAAACAAGGGCTGTTTTTTAGTCCCTATATTTACAATACGCACAAAATCTCCGTTTATAAATGTTTTTGGCACTGTCCAAACTTGTCTGCCTTAGTTGAGATTGGCATCTACTCAAACCTTCACAATCAAATTTGGTATGATACGTTTCTGCCCATGCACCCAAGCAAAGGATAACTTTGGGTTCAGGATTTTGCAAAAAAAAATATAAAAAAAAATATAGCGTTTTCATAGGGCAAAAATACGAAATAATAAAAAAAATACGCTATTTTTTTGGGAATTGATAAAAAACAAACTATTTTGAGGCTGTTTTTAAAACCCTTATCTATGCGCTTTCCAACAGGCTTTGCTTTCATGGTGCTGATTTTTGCTAATTTTTCTCTTTTCGGACAAAAACGCTTTTCCTACGGAACGGGGTGTTTGTACGATTCGGCACGTTACGCCAATGTTTTGCTTACTGCCCCGCTGATGCGCGGCGGCGACTTACCCGTAGCCCATTCTTTGCGCCAATATTGCCCCAGCCCCATGAATCAAGGTATGTACGGAACTTGTACGGCTTGGGCAAGCGCCTATGCCGCCCGTTCAATCCTTTTGGGGGTGCGTGGCGATAATCCCAAACATACATTTTCCCCTTCTTATATCTACAACCAAATCCGTTTGCTCGAAGGTTGCGATTATGGAGTGTATATTGCCGATGCCCTCGAACTTTTAAAAAATGAAGGTTGCGTACCCTATAGTGA
>JAAFHK010000543.1 GCA_013297565.1 Cytophagales bacterium | reverse complement strand
GGCATTTGTGAAAGAATTGGCTTGGCGGGATTATTTTCAGCGGGTTTGGCAGAAAAAAAACATTGATCTCGAAATAAAAAATAAACAAGAAAAAGTACAAAACTACCAAACTCCTGTAGCCGTTTTGGAAGCAAAAACGGGCATAGAAGGCATAGATGCGGCTATTCGAAACCTCTATGAAACAGGCTATATGCACAATCACTGCCGAATGTACGTAGCTTCGGTGGCGTGTAACGTAGCGGCTTCGCACTGGCGAAATCCTGCCGAGTGGTTGTATTATTATTTGCTCGATGGGGATTGGGCAAGTAACGCTTGCAGTTGGCAGTGGGTTGCAGGTACGAACAGCCACAAAAAATATTTTGCTAATCAAGAAAATATTTCAAAATATACGGATTTGGAACAAAAAGGCACTTTTTTAGACCTCGATTATGAAAGTTTGGAAAAAATAGCCATACCAAATGGTTTAAAAATTAGTGCAAAATTCGAACAAAGAACACTTTTACCTGTCCCAAAAGCATTAAAAATAGAGAAACATTTGCCCACTTTTATTTACAATTATTACCATCTCGATCCCCTTTGGCACAAGGACGAAGAAGGAAACAGGATTTTACTGCTCGAACCTTCGGTTTTCGAACGCTACCCAATTGGCGAAAAATGTGTAAAATTTATGATGGATTTGAGTCAAAATATCGAAAATATACAGGTTTATGTAGGAGAGTTTGCAGAATTGCAAAAAGAAGTAACTTTTGGAAAAATCTATTTCAAAGAACACCCCTTAAATGCTCATTATGAGGGCATTAGAGAAGAAAGGGATTGGATAAATGCACAAATCACAGGTTATTATCCATCTTTTTTTGCCTATTGGAAAGTATTGGCAAAAGGGGGGTTCGGGCATTTATAGGGAAACTAAATTGGTTCTGGTCGTAAAACGAAGTTCTTGTTCGTTTCTGTGGCGAACAGGAATGTTCGCCTTACAAAAGCAATTGAGTATATGAAAAAAGTAAAAAAAGAAAATTTGCCCCAAAAGACTTGCCCTGTGTGTTTGCGTCCCTTCGCTTGGCGAAAAAAATGGGAAAAAGTGTGGAACGAAGTAAAATATTGTAGTGATCAATGTCGAAAAATAAAAATTAAATCCAATCCGATCAAAAATGACTCATAAAGTTCCTTTTTATCTCTTGTTTTTTTTGTTGTTTGGGGCGTGTATGCGTCCGCAAAAAACCGAATTTGCGATCCTACAGTTGAATGACGTATATGAGATTGCTCCTTTAGAAAATAGAAAATACGCAGGCTTGGCGCGGGTAGCCCAAGTACGCCAAGACCTCCTCAAAGAAAGCCCAAAAGTATTTACTTTGCTGGCTGGAGATTTTGTAAGTCCCTCATTATTAGGTACTTTGCCTGATTCGACAGGGACGCGCCTTAAGGGAAAACAGATAGTAGAAACCCTCAATGTGATGGGTTTGGACTATGTAACTTTTGGCAACCATGAATTTGATATTGATTCGGTTTCCTTGCAGAATCGCCTCAATGAATCTACCTTCGAGTGGATTGGTTCGAATGTACGCCGCAGGGACAAAATGCCTTTTTACAAAATACTGGGCAACCAACGTGAATATTGCCCAAATTATGTGGTTGAAGAAATCAAACAAGGCGATAAAACGCTAAAAGTGGGTTTTTTTGGACTTACGCTGCCTTTTAACGAACAGCCTTATGTGTATTATGATGATTTTTGGAAAACAGCCGAACGAAGCATTGCCGAATTAAAACCCAAATGCGATGTGATTGTGGCAATCACCCATTTGAACATTGCTGATGATAAAGTTTTGGCTCAAAAAAATCCTGATATTCAACTCATTGTGGGCGGACATGACCATACAAATATGTTTTTCGAAATCAATAATACTATAATAGCGAAGGCTGATGCCAATGCCAAAACGGTCTATATTCATCGGTTAAGCTATGATTGGAAGAAGAAAAAGCTGACGATCAAACCCGAATTGAAAAAAATTACGGATAAAATCCCTCATGAACCCAAAACCGAAGCAGTGGTACAAAAATGGTTGAGTTTTTCGAACCAAAGCCTTAAAAAACTGGGTTATGAGGCGAAAGAAGTCATTTTTGAAACCAAAGAACCGCTTGACGGACACGAAAGTGCGGTACGGACTCGCCCCACAAACCTAAGCAAACTGATCGTAAAAGCGATTGCTGATGCCATACCTGAAGCCCAAGCGGTATTTCTGAACAGTGGCTCGATTCGGATAGATGATATGCTTTATGGAAAAATTACCCAAGAGGATATTCTGCGAGCCATGCCTTTTGGGGGGAGTTTAACGGTTACGAAAATGAAAGGAGATATACTCAAACAAGTGTTGGAAATTGGGACGATTAAGAATGTCGGGTCGGGCGGGTATTTGCAGTTGGAAGGTTTCGAGTTCAAAGCGGGTAAATGGTTGATTGGCAATGAGTTGATAGAGGATAATAAGATTTATACAATCGCCACTTCGGAGTTTTTGCTCGAAGGACGTGAGCAAAACTTACATTTCCTGAACAATCGGGACGCTGAACCACCCAAAAATTTGGGAAATACCAAGAATGATGTGCGCGATATCGTGATTGCTTACATGAAAAAGTTGAAAAAGCAGTAAAAGGTACTGTATGGAAACTAAAACGGTTGTTGTCGTAAAATGAAGTTCTTGTTCGTTTCAGTGGCGAACAAGAATGTTCGTCGTACAAAACCATTCGTTGATTG
>JAAFHK010000542.1 GCA_013297565.1 Cytophagales bacterium | reverse complement strand
GCTTTATATTCGCCTATGATGGTTTCGCCTTCACGCAAAACAAAATTTTGGCGAAGAGTCTGGCTATTGTAGTACCAACGGTCAAAAAGCGTGATAATCGCCGTAATGACAAAAGCTATAAAAGCCGATATTTTTAACGTTATGACAAAACGATCCCATGACTCGAAAGTGAAACCTGCCCGAAACAACCAGTACAGCAAAACCCCTCCCAAACTAAGTAAATAGTTAAAAAAAACATACAAAAATTGCCTTTTTAGCATACGAAATCAATAGTAGAATTGTGAAAACTTAATAAAGTTTATGAATAATTTGCGTAACGCCATTTAGGGTGTTTATAAAATATTGAAAATCAAATATTAGCATAGAAAAAGTCTATGCTACAGATTTGTTCATAAACTTTAATAATTTATTGCTAAAATATCGGTATTTCGATTCCAAAAGTCGAACCTCTGTCTATTTCGCTATTTACCCATATTCGCCATTTGTGCGCCTCGACAATGGTGCGAACATAGTACAAACCAATCCCAAATCCCTTGACATTATGCAAGTTGCCTGTGGGTACTCTGAAAAATTTGTCGAAAATCATTTTCTGATGCTCTTTCCCAATCCCTACACCCTGATCGTTTATTTTGAGCAAAAAATAGGCTTTTCTGAAAAGTTGTTTTGGAAAAATTTGGGTTTGAATACTTATTTCAGGTGTTTTTTCACCGCTATACTTTAAGGCATTATCCAAAAGATTGTATAAAATATTGGAAAGATGCAATAAATCTGCCTCGATGCAAGCCTCGAAATTGCCTAAATCTAAGGTCAAAGTTCCGTTTTGTTCCTTTATTTTTACCTCAAAACTGCGGGTAGTTTTGGTGATAAGTTCGTGCAAATCAATGCTTTCTCTATTGAGTTTCAAAAATTTGTTTTCGGTTTGTGTCATCTGCAAAACCTTTTCGACTTGGTTTTGCAAACGGCTATTTTCTCTTTGAATAATGGTTACGTAGTTCAAAAGGCGTTCGGGTTGTTGTATTATTTCGGGTTTAGATAGCACATTGGCGGAAATATGAATGGTCGAAATAGGCGTTTTGAACTCGTGAGTCATATTATTAATAAAATCTCGCTGTACTTCGGCAAGGCGTTTTTGTTTCAGAATAGCAAAAAGCGTGTAGCCAAAAAATACCACTACCAAAGAAAGAACTGCTGAAAGTACCAACCAAACATCAATTTGTCCTAACCAATACATAGTTTGGTGCGGAAAACGAACGCCAAAATAAAAATCCGATCCTTTCCACTTAGGCAACTGATTCCCAATGCTTTCAGGTCGATTCTCGCTTTTGCTAATCCAATTTCCATACACCATATTATCGCTTCCACAGTCATAAATCCCATATTCAAAATCTACGTTTAAATGACTGTTAATCAGTTCATTACGCAAAAAATGTTCTAACACATTGGCATCTAAAGCGCTATTTACATTGACCACATAATAATTGGGCGAAATTTGATTGATGAGGTTTTTGTGTGGCAGGGAAGTTTGGGTATAATTGGCATTTTGTTCGGCAACTTTACGCAAGGCAATGCGCACCTCTTGGTCGAACGCCATGCGCCTGTCGTCAAGGGCTTTACTAACCCAATAGACCTGCATGGCAACAATCCCGACTATCGAAATAGTGCCTAAAATAACCACCAAACGAATGGTATTACGAGCCATTATGATTGTTACGTTTCTAAAATTTCAAGGCTTTTTGAATATCCTCCATCAACTCTTTTTCGCCTAACTCTTTGGCTTTGAAGGTTTTATAGTTAGTAGAACGATAAATTAAGGTAGCAGGAATTTCCCCCTGCCAGTCTTTCCAAACTTTGTCGATCCATGTGTTGCCGTCAGGTTCGTCCAACCACAAAACCGTATTTTGCAGTTTTTTCCGTTTCACGAAAGGCAAAAGTTTGGTTTCGTAGTCTTTGGCGAAGTCCAGACTGACCAATACAATTCGTACTTTTTCCTTCGCAAAATGTGTTTTTGCTTTTTCGAAATGCGGTAATTCTTTTACGCAAGGAGCGCACCAAGCACATAAACCGTATCATTTTGTTTATTAAGCCATTTTTCCAAATCGGCTGTTTGGATTTTGGGAATATTTTGGTCAAAAAGATTTTGAAAAGAAAGAAAAAACAGGAAAAATAAAACCGATTTCATGGGCGTATTTTGGTTTGGTTTATTGGCAAATATAACGAAAAAGTTTAGCTTTGTAGCTTGACTATTCTAATAAAGAAATTTTTATGCTCGAAACTTTACAAACTTGGAGTGAATCTTTTAGCAACTGGGCTTGGGGGTATCACTTGCTTCTGCTCCTCATTGGTGGAGGTATTTTTTTACTAATTTATTCCCGTTTTCAGCCTTTTTTGTTCATTATGCATGGCATTGACGTGCTACGCGGCAAATACAACGAAGAAGACTCGGACGGAGATATTAGTCCTTTTGCGGCTTTGGCGAGTGCTATTGCGGGAACGGTAGGTATGGGCAACATTGCGGGTGTCGCAGTAGCCATCACAATGGGCGGTCCAGGTGCCATTTTTTGGATGTGGGTAGCGGCGGTTGTGGGCATGGCAACCGAGTTTTTTGGAGGAACGCTTGCCCTGATGTATCGCGGAAAAGATAGCTTGGGAAATGTGCAAGGCGGTACGATGTACATGATTACTGAAGGTTTGGGCAAAAAATGGCGACCTTTGGCGGTGTTCTTTGCTGCGGCGGGTATGATCGGGCTTT
>JAAFHK010000541.1 GCA_013297565.1 Cytophagales bacterium | reverse complement strand
TGCCCTTTTCCAAAAGAGTCTTGAGGCGATCTTGCCCGAAAATCAGGGAAAACCCGAATACGTCAGTAAGCCCCGAATTTTGAGTTTTTATGGGGAAAGTGGGGTGGGAAAAACGGTTTTAGCAACAAAATTTTGGGAAATAGCCATTAATTTTAAAATAGAATTAATTGATTATCAACGTTTATCTGAAAAACTTGCAACCGTTAATGACTATATAGAGAAGGAAATTCCTATTTCTGATTTAAGCCTTGAAATTCTCGAAAACGAATTAAATACCTTATTTGAGAATCATAAATTTGGCTTAATTATTCTTGACGATTTTCACGATTTTGGGGCTACACTGTCCGATTTTCAACTTGTGCCTTTGAACGCTTTAGTAATCCAAGATACCGAAAAATGGATCAAAGAAGTAGGCACACAACACCCGATCCGAACTTTAGATGCCCTTCATTTTTGTTCGTTTCGAGTTTTAGTCACCGCCGATTGGCATTTTGTAACGGTCGATTTAGGCTTTGCCCAAGTGGTTCGTAGTTTGGGCTATTCAGTGATTAATCCGATGGAAAATTGATTTTGGTGATAAATCTCAAAAAATTCTTATCATGGGAAAAACAAACGAAACTGTTTAGAAGGCTCAAATAAACAATTTTTGTCCAAAAAGTACATTTTTTACACCAATGTATTCATCAGCCGCTTCCCAATAAGCGTGCAAACCTGTACCGATAATTTGTGCTTTTCTCCGCAAATCGGGGCTAAGGTCTTTGATATGTTGCGTCCATTCCAAAGGAATTTTGATCTCACGAGCATCAGAAAGCACAAAAACAAGGTGTGCCTTCAGTACCCGCACCTTTTCGAAAGTAGGTAAGGTGCTTTCATCAATCGTAATCCTATTTTTTTTTGTAGGTTTTTGTGCCGAAATCTTTGCAGTGCGCATCCCAAGTTTGTTTTATGGTTTCAAAATTTTCAACGATATAGGTTTCGATTACTTTGATTTCTTTTTGTGTGAAACCCTTGTTATAGGCTTGTGAAATGTCGTTTTCGGTTCTACACCAATATTTACACTCTTTTTTGTCCTTCGCTATGTGAATGTGCATAGGCTCTGAACAATCAAAACTCACAAAAAAGAAACGAAATCCACTAATCCAAAGAACAGTAGGCATAGCGTAATTTGTTTGTTTGATCCCTCAAAAGTAAAAAAAAATTCAAAAAATACCAAAAAAATGCCTTTTTTCATTCGTAGCGAAAACAAAAATACCGTTTACAAGCCTGCGAGCCTTATAAACGGTAGAGGAAAGGAAGACTACGGATTGTTTATTTTAAGCGTATGATATAATATTGGTTTTTATGCAATACTGCTGCATAACCGCTTTTACTTACTGCCGTATTATGCACATCAAAATCATATACACAAGGTACTATGAACTTCCCTTGCGTATTGATAAAACCTACTTTGCCTTTATTGGTAATACGAGCAAAACCGTTGCTAAAAGGACTAATCTCACTATAAATAAAAGGCAATATTTCGTTACCCATTTTATTAATTAAGCCCAATTTTTTTAAAAGATCACCTGTTTTAGAAACGATTGCTACGCCCTGATAAAAAGGTGAAGCGGCACTATAGACAGCGGGAAGCACGATTTTACCTGTTTTGTCTATGTAACCATATTTCCCACTATCCCTAATATCAATGAGATCATCATCATCATTATCTTCTTCTATATCACTTTTCTCCTCCACGAAAAACAAGGATAAACCTTCGGAAAAGGAATAGTTGTTTTGGGGCATATCATTGTATTGGAAGGGAATAACGGTTTGCCCTTGAGTATTGATAAAGCCCCACTTGCCATCTTTTTTTACACCCGCCAAACCCTCAGAAAACTCATTGGCATCTTCATAAAGAGCAGGAATAACAACCTCGCCGTTATGGCTGTTTTTAAACCCTTTTTTACCCCCTTCTTCAAAGACTATCAGTTTGATTTCTACGGGTTTGATAGCCGTAGGATTGGTTTTGTATTGTGCTACCAATTGATCACATTTTTCAAAAAAATCATACCATTCAATAAGGGGTAAAATTACTTTTCCTTTTTTATCTATAATACCATATTTCATATTTTTCTCATCTTGTCCATCTTTCTTAAATACCGCCAGCCAATCCGTAGGAAGCGAAGAAAAGCGAAGTATAATCATATTGTATTGTGGAGGCATTATTTCTCTACCCTGATGGTCTATTAACCCCCAAAGCCCATTCTCATCCTTCTCCATACGTGCCATAACGTTATCATCTATAAACAGATATAGCCCCTCATTACTTGGTTTTTTCAATAATACTTTACCTGTCTTATCTATCCATTCAAATCCAGTCCCCTCGTAACTAATAGTAGCTCTACCCTGATAAAAATTCATTACGTCATGACATACTCTAAACGGAATCACAGTTTCGCCTTTTACATTGATATATCCCCATTGTCCGTTTTTCTTCACCGCAGCTAATCCTTCATGAAAGCCATGTTTAATTTGATCATAAACTAAGGGTATTATTTCCTTTCCTGTTTTGTCTATAAAACCCCATTTATTATCTTTTGCTACTGCTACCAAACCTGTTTCTTTCTGTAGTTTAGACACAGATATTTCATCATAAACCAAAGGAGCAACTTCATTTCCTGTTTTGTCTATCAAACCCCATTTATTATTTTTCACTACTATTGCCAAGCCTGCTTCATTAAAATTGTCAATCCCATCATAAACCAAAGGAGCAACT
>JAAFHK010000540.1 GCA_013297565.1 Cytophagales bacterium | reverse complement strand
TGTGCCATTTCCGCCTGAATTTCACGTTCGTAAAAATCGTGTGTTTGGTAAATCATCATGGGAAGCTGCATGGCAGTCCGAGTCTTGAACCGCAAATAATAGGTATGAACGTAGGTATCCTTGAAACGGAGAGGCACGATAAAATTGCGGTGGATAATTTCACGCGTATAAAAAGGGTAAGTGTCCCCCATTTGCGTAGCCGACCATGTTTGCCAATCATTTAGATAGTAAAAATCGATCTTATCCAAAACAGGAAAGCCAATTTCCAAAAGCCAATCATCTATTTGCGGGGATTGGTTTTGTACATCAAGCCGAACCCAATAAGCCGAACTCGAAAAACCAAAATTCATCACATTTTGCTTGGAACGGACGAAATTGGGTGTAAAAATTGGTTTAGAAACGCTATCTATGGTCAGATTTCCTGTTTTATCTTCATAATAGGAAGCAAAAATACCGACACTTAGCTTCGGAATATCCTCCGAAAGCACTGCGGCGCGCGGTTGCGCCCAAGCCACCGTGATAAACAAGGAAGCCCAGACCCAAAGGATAAATTTATGGAAAAGGGTAATATAATGCGGTTTTATAGTCAAACTGATGTTTAATGGATTTCAATTTTAGGCAAAAAAACTTATTTATCAAAGTAAATCAGTCAATAGTAGTTACAAAAAAAAATCCAAAGTTTAGTTTTTTACCTTTTTATCTAAAAATACTTTTAAACCTTTTTGAAATAGAACAGTCAAAGATAGAAAAAAATTATGAAAACTAAAGCAATTTTACTTGGGCTGTTACTGGTGATAGCGTGCCAAAAAACGCAAATTAGTCCCGATTCGCCTACGCTGTATTTTCCACCTCTTAGCGGTCAAACTTGGGAAAAAAGCACACCAGAACAGTTGGGCTGGAATACGGCGCAAATCCCACAACTGTTAACATTTTTGGAACAAAATCAGACCCGTGCCTTCTTGGTTTTGAAAGATGGAAAAATCGTTATGGAACATTATTTTGGGAAAAATATAGCAGGAACGGGAAATTTTGACGCTTCGAGTTATTGGTATTGGGCTTCGGCGGGCAAAACCTTGACCAGTTTTTTGGTAGGAAAGGCACAAGAAGAAAATTTTTTAAAAATTGACGATCCAAGTTATTTGTATGTGAGACGAAACTGGTCGAGTGTAAGTGCTACTCAAGAAAACCAAATTACGGTCAAACATCATCTCAACATGACCACAGGCTTGAGTGATCAAGTGCCTGATAATCACTGTACTAAGCCTGAATGTTTGCGTTATTTGGCAAGTCCAAATACCCGATGGTCGTACCACAATGCTCCTTATACGCTTTTGGACAGGGTGATTGCAGGAGCTACCAAACAAAGTTTTACGGAATATTTCGAAAGCCGTTTGGCAAGAAAAATAGGTATGGACGGTTTTTGGCGACAGATCGATTATGATAATGTCTATTTTAGTACGCCTCGTTCGATGGCGCGTTTTGGTTTGCTTATTTTGAACAAAGCCAAATGGGAAAGCCAAACCATTTTGGCAGATCAAAATTATTTGAATGCCATGCTTACTACGTCCCAAAATCTAAATCTCTCTTATGGGTATTTGTGGTGGCTGAACGGCAAAACCTCTGCTATGGTGCCGACTTTGCAAACCGTTTTCCCCGTGAGCATTAGCCCAAAAGCCCCCGCTGATATGGTGGCAGGTATGGGGAAAAATGGACAATTTTTGAATATTGTGCCAAGCCAAAACCTAATTGTGATTCGAATGGGCGACAATCCTGATAATACGCAAGTGCCTTTTACTTTTCAAGATCAAATTTGGGAAAGATTGAATTTGGTTTTGAAAAAATGAATTGTAAAGGCGGCTTCAGCCTCTGTATGATTAGTTTTTGTGAGGCGGCTTCAGCCTCCTATACAATTTGTTTTTCAAATTTTGGCATGAATTTTTTTTCCAAAATTGGAATTTTTTGGTAAAAAATTTTGTAATTTGGCAAAGCAATTCAGGCAATCTCATGAAAACAAAAGGCGAATTTGGTTTTTCGGTCGAGCTGGACAGATTCAAAGACCCCAATGCACACCCCTCCTATATGGCAGAGGTGGGGCTGATCGTTGAGTTTTCGGAAAAAAATGATCAAAATGATCAAAAAAGCGTAGTTTTTAGCTACGAAGAACGCAATGCTCACGACCGAATTTATGAATTGGCGATTGATTTTGGGGCAAGCTATGCCTTACGCCAAATAAAAGGTGAAGACGACCAACATTACAAAGTCTTGGTTTATAACGCCTATTGGCTCAATCCTTGGGAATCGCCCCCTGCTTTTTTGGCAATGGCGGCTTACTTTGCGGTGTGTAAGGCTTTCCAGTTCGCCCCAAACCAAGAACAAGTACCTTTTTTTGATGTTTTTACCAAAAAAGTAGTTTTTCCAAAAACCCGCCCGAACCAGCTCGATTATGATGCTTTGGCAGGAAAAGCAGATTTCGAGTCGCCTATCCAAATGCGTTAAAAGCAAGCAGAAATCTTGCTTGAGTTGCTTATTAGCGTTGTTTATGAATAATTTACCTAAGGACTCGTATGTGTGTTTCTAATTTATTGAAAATCAGGTAATTAATCGCACCCTAAAGGGTACGCCACGGGGTTTTTCATAAACTCTATTGATCTTGGGGGTTCGTGCCTAAGTCGGTCAAAGATTTTATAAAAGCAATCAAATCCTGTTGCTCTTGAACTGTTAGGTTCAATTTTTCGTCAGAAAGGGTTTGCGTAGGAATT
>JAAFHK010000054.1:11898-14508 GCA_013297565.1 Cytophagales bacterium | reverse complement strand
CGGGGTCTTCGGTGGTATTGATGTAAGAAACCATCTGCAAACGGTGGAGCATTTTGTCCATGCGCGTTACAATGTGGTTCATTTTTCCCATAATTTCGTGCGATTCGGGTTCTTTCAAGGTCATACCACCCAAACCCACCAAGCCCATCAAAGAGGTAAGCGGACTGCGGAGATCGTGCGAAGAACGGTACAAAAACAGGTCTAATTCTTTGTTCGTTTCTGCCAACTGCTCTAAGGTTTCATACAGTTTGGCGGTGCGCTCTTTTACTACATCTTCAAGGTTATTATTGATGAGTTCGATTTCTTCTTTTTGTTTGACAATCTGTTCGGTTCGAACTTTTACTTTAGTTTCGAGGTTTTGAGCATAACTTTCGAGTTGTTCATTCAAAGTTTTAAGATTTTCGACCAGAATTTTGTTTTCTTTTCGAAGTTTGTAGGCTTCCATCGCATTTTCGATAGTAACTTTTAACTCATCTTTGTTCCAAGGTTTGGTAATGTAGCGATAGACTCGCCCTTTATTGATTGCCTGAATGATTGCCTCAACGTCACTAAAGCCTGTCAAAATAATGCGCGTAACATCGGGATAAGCCGAAGCTATTTTTTCCAAAAACTCAATGCCTGTCATTTTAGGCATTCGCTGGTCGGTAAGAACCAAATGGATTTCATTGTTGCGCATAATTTCCAAGCCCTCAAAAGCCGATTGTGCGACAAAAATTTTGTAATGTTTCCGAAAAACAAACTTAAAACCTGTCAAGTTTTCGAGTTCGTCATCAACATACAACAGCACAGGTTGCTCCTCAGCCTTATTTTCGGGATTACTAATTTCCTGATTTTCCATAAATTCTTGCGTATGTCGTTTTGTGATTCATTTGGTAAATAAATAAAATTTTTCCTAAATAAAAAGTTTTTTCGTAAATTTGTTCTAAACCATAAATATTTTTTTATGAAAAAAGTAGTTCCTTATTTGATTTTGTTAGGGCTGTTAGCCTTTGGCGGTTCTTTTTTTATTGGTTGTCAGCGCATCGAGGCGGGCTATGTGGGCATAAAAGTCAATTTGTATGGTAGCGAGCGCGGCGTGCAGGACATTGCCGAAGTAAGCGGCTTTGTTTGGTATAATCCACTCACTACGCGAATCTATGAATTTCCCACTTTTGTTCAGCACAAGGTATGGACTTTAGACGCAAATGAAGACAGCCCTACCAACGAAGAATTTACAGTAACTACTAAAGACGGTTTGAGCGCATCTTTTGATGTAGGGCTTGATTACCAGGTCATTCCCGAAAAAGTACCGCAGATTTTTAGCACTTATCGGAAAAGTTTGGAGCAAATCACCGCCGAATTTATCCGCACTATGGTCAGAAATGCCTTTAATAGCATTGCTTCCAATTATGCCGCCGAAGAAATGGTTTCGAACCGTGCCAAATACGAAGCACAGGTAAGAACCCGCTTGGATAGTGCTATGAAAAGTGGAGGTTTTGAAGTTGTGCAAATCGGGATTATTGGCAAAGTACGCCTACCTGCTACTATCGAAAAAGCCATTAATTTGAAAATACAAGCCGTTCAGGAAGCCATGCGCACCGAAAACGAAAAACAAAGGGTCATTGCCGAAGCCAGTAAAAGTATCGAAGAAGCCAGAGGTTTTGCCGAAGCCATGCGAATCCGCGCCGAAGCTGAAGCACGTGCCAACGAAGCCGTAACCAAAACGCTTACTCCTATGCTAATCCAAAAACAGTTTGTAGAAAAATGGGACGGAAAATTGCCTGTTTATGGGCAAGTTCCGCAAATGTTTAAGGAGTTGCAAAAGTAAAATCTGTAAAAAATTACCGCCTTTGCGGATAAAAACCCAACAAAGGCGGTAATTATAAAAACCTGAAAAAACACTTTACTTCTTCCGTCCTAAGCCCATTCTGCTCCACATTTTTTTCTCAAATTCCCAAAAAAAACGGAATTGTCCAAAAATAGTTCCAATAATTAGTAGCAAAATACTATAAGCTGGAAATACCACTACCAAATATAAGGGTACGGAAATCCATAAAGAAGTATCGGACGAAACTCCCAAAAGCTCAAAAATAGGGCGGCGAATCAGCGTAATGCTACTTCCTGTCAAGGCAAAAACGATAAAAATGACCACCATTTGAGCATTGGAATCTACACCCCAACGCAGTTTTAACTTTTCCCACATACGAAATTTGATTTTTTATTTTTTCAACAAAACAGGAACATTTACACCCAAATTGTAGGCTTGAACCGAAAATAATGCCATTTGAAAGGCGGTTTCGATCTCCATGCCCTCGAAAAGGGCGGTGTAAAAACCTTCTGCAAATTTGATAGCCGTTGCGTCATTTACTACAGCGTTCATACCAATTACATAATCCACATAAGGCAACAAGGCTCTGCCGTGTTCTTCAGAATGGCAGGCATTGAAAATAATACATTTGACTTTGGAAGGCAAATTGGCAAACAAGCGCGAAAGGGCTTCAGCAGAAACCGTTTGCGAATAATTGCGATCATCAGAAAGTACCAAACCACCTTGTGTTTTGTCGTTTGAAGCTTGCCCATGTCCCGAAAAGTGCAAAATATAGGGTTTTTCCCGCAAAACCAACAGCAAAA
>JAAFHK010000054.1:0-11888 GCA_013297565.1 Cytophagales bacterium | reverse complement strand
GCTTGACTTTGATGGCGGTGGCTTCTCTTTCGACCTGCATACGCCCTGCGTCAAGCGGAGAGGAAGCAAAAAATAAGATTTTTTTGATCGAATTTTCAGTTTGGTGCGAAGTTTCAGGATTTCCTGTTTTGATGACAGGATTCTGTAACTCACTGATAATGTCTAAGATAGCCTTTCGAACTTGTGCGTCTGTGAGGTCTATATCGGCTTGTGATTTGACACCGCTTTGTTCAGCTTTTCTATTTTTTTGCCACTTTCCTTGCTGTTCGGCTATTTCGTTCAAATATTGGTCGTATTCGGCTTTGCCTTCCAAAAGATTGCTCAATTCGCTAAAAACCTTTTCCATGCGTGCTTGGGCTACCATGTTGCGAATCACCTGTAAGTTTTCTTTCATTGGGGGTTTGCTTATAAAATAATGATTCAAAGTTACCAATATTTCCAAATGTTTTCGTTTTTTTGAAGGAAAGTATCTCTTAAAAAAATATTTATGCAAAAAATTCTTTTTTTCGTATCGTTTTTTAGCCTTATTTTTTCGGCAAAGGCACAGCAAGGAAGCAGTTTTTTGATGAAGTTGATGAAAACTCCCGCCAATTTTGCGGTCGATTTTGGTTTTACACCCCTTAATGGTTTGCCTGCGGGCGTGGGGCAAGATGTTATAGGCTCTCGAACGTTTAATGTGTCTTTTCTCTTTCGGGCGCGTTTGGGCAATACGGGGCTTTCTTTGCACCCTGGCATTGGGGTTGGGAACGACAATTACGCTTGGCGAAATGGAAAAACTTTACAACTTGACCAACAAGCAGGTAACATTCGGATCGAATCCTTGCCAAACACGAATGTAGAAAAAATCATAAGTTCCAAAGTGGCAAGCACTTATCTCGACCTCCCTCTCGAATTGCGCTGGGCTTCGGGTTTCGGACGCAAAGTTTTTCGGCTTACGGCAGGCGGAAAAATTGGTCTTTTGTTGAGTTCGCACGTCAAAAATGTGTCGGAAATTTACGGCAAAGAATACACAACCAAACTCAAGGGCGATCTCTACCTCGAGCCTTGGCGCTACGGCGTATATGGTCGTGTGGGTTATAATTGGTACAATTTCTTCGTTTATTATGGACTTTCGGACGTTTTTCAGGCGAATCGCTGGGCAAACGGACAGAAAACAAGCCTTCGCCCAATTACTTTTGGAATTAGTCTGGTCGGGTTTTAGAAAACTAAGCGTTTATAAGGTTTGAAGCCTTATAAACGCTACCAAACACCTGCAAAATTTTAACAAAAATGTATGCCACTACAAAAAATCCTATTTTTTTTATTTTTATTTTTATCAAAATCCATTTTTGCCCAAAATATTGATGTTTTAAAAGAAAAAATCCGCAAAAATGAAATTTTTTTAACCGATCCGCTTGATCTTCCCTTTGACACAGCAGGCAAATGGACGGCAAAGGGCGTGAAAGACAAGGAACTTTTGGAAAAAATAAAACAGCAAAAGGCAAATTTGGAAAGTTTTGTTTTGGGGCTTTTGGCAGATACAAAAATTGAGCAAACCGAAAAAATGGCTTTGGTACATTTATCAGCCTATTTAGGGTATTTAAAAGCACATGACTTGATTTGGCATATTTTGATCGATACTTGCAAAATTTATGATCGCAAAAAAGCGGATTACAACCTGATCGATTCCTATTTGGAAGAAGTCGAATATTCCATTCAGGCGTATTATTGGGCTTGCTTGAGGGGTTTGAACCTCCGAAATCCCGCACAAAGCATGAGCCTTGTCCAGTATCAATACTTAGAAAAATCATTGGCAATTTTTTTGGAAAAATATGCCCATCATACTTTCATACCCAACGATCCGAGTTTTGAACGTTTGGCTTGGCATTACGTTTTGATGCGAAAAAATGATCCAAAAAATGCCTCTATTTTGAAAATAGACCTGAAAAGAAAAAAACGCCAAAATTGGACTTTAGTTTTGGATATTTCCAAAAACCTTGCTGATGCACACATTGGGGGCGAAAAACTCCAAAACAAAATACAAGGCAATTTTCCGTCTATTTTGTTTTGGAAAGCGCGAATAAAAGAGGAGATTTGGTACAGAGCCGTGATGTTTTTTCCCAGCGAAGCCGAAGCCCGCAAAGCGATTCCTGCACTGCAAAAAATTAACCCAAAACTTTTCTTAGCCGAAACTCCCTGCCCGCCGCGCCGAAGCCCAGAGGATCGGGACTTGTACGGCTGTGAATAAAATGTTTTTTGCGTAAAAACGAACAAGAATGTTCTCCGTAAAAAAGCAATTTTGATTGATATAGCATAAAAAAAGGGCTTTGCTCCAAAAGCAAAACCCTTTTTAAAATAAAGTTTATAAAACATTTGTAAAACGCCCTCGTAGGGTGTTTTTAATTTATTGATTTTCAACAAATTAATCGCACCCTAAAGGGTACGATACATACTTATTCATAAACTTCACAACAAAATTAATTCTTTTTCTCTTCAGGTTTTTTCTCCAAAGGTTTTCCGCCCAATTTGACGATTACTTTGTTCGTAATGTCGTGTTGTTCGTCGGCATACAACAGAATAGGAAAACCGCTTGCATCGGAGCTAAAAACGAAGGTAAAACCTTCTGCTTTTGCCACGTCATCAATGCCTGTTTGGATTTTTTGATACACAGGAGCAAGCAAAGCGCTATTTTTTTTCTGCAAATCAAGTTGTGCTTGTTTTTCAAAATCTTGCACTCTTTTTTGCAATTCTTGCAATTCTTTTTCGCGTTCGTTACGAACTACAGCGGGCATATCATTTACTCCTTTTTGGTAGGCTTCCAATTTTTGTTGAAATTCAGCATATTTTGACTGCATTTCTTTTTCGATCTGCCCTTGATAGGCTTTCAAATCGGCTTCGATTTGTTTGGCTTCGGGAAGTGCGGCAAGAACTGCGTCGGCATTGGTGTAGCCAATTTTCACTTGAGCAAAAGAAGCAGTAAGGGTGCAAAATATAAGTGCGAATAAAAAAACTAATTGTTTCATTTTGAACGTATTAGATAAAATTGTGAAAAATTAAAGTACAAAGTTAGGAAAATAACGAAAATTAAAACAAGATCGGATAAGGCTTAAGGTTAAAAAAACATAAAAATCCAAGAAAATTATTCTTTAGGTTTGTTTTTCTGGTCTTTCTGCTCTTTATCTTTTGGATTTTTAACGGGTGTTTTTTCCAAACCCAATTCCTGTACGACCAGTTCGGTATAGTCGTGGGTTGGATCGGCATAAATCATCACAAAATCGCTTGCTTTGTCGAAAATAAAACTCAAATTTCGTTTTCGGGCTATTTTTTGGCTTGCCGCAAAAATTTTGTCTTGAATCGGTTTCATGAGTTCTTGGCGTTTGCGAAAAATCAGACCTTCGTACCCAAAATAACGGTTTTGTATGTCACGCATTTTGGCTTCTTCTTTTTCCACATCAGCCTGTTTTTGCCGAAGCATATCTTCGGTAAAAAGCACTTTTTCGGCTTCTAAATTGGTTCGGCTTTGAATCACTTTTTTTTGCATGGTTTCTATTTCAGTCTGCCAAATTTGGGCTTGTTTGTCAAGTTCGGCTTTGGCGGTTTTGTATTCGGGCATCTTATCCAAAATTTTTTCCGAGTCGAGATAGCCAAACCTTTGGGCATTTGCTCCGAAAGAACATAATAGAAAAAGCAAAAAACACCATTTTTTTATCATAATTAATTCGTGTATTTGGTTTTGGGCAAAAATAAGCGGTTTTTTTCAAAGTATCTTGAAAAGAGGAATAATTTTAAAGAATTGACAAATAAAAAAAGCCCCAAATCAATATTTGGGGCTTTAAGAGTACCTGAGACCGGAATCGAACCGGTATGAGTTTCCTCGCAGGTTTTTGAGACCTGTGCGTCTACCTATTCCGCCACTCAGGTAAGAGTTGTTTTGAATAGTGAGGCAAAGGTACGGCTTTTTTTGAACTTTCCAAATTTTTTTATAAAAAAATTTCACTCTTTTTTATAAAAATTATTTTCTTTAGTTTTCTTGTGAAACCAACCAAATTCGATCTTCCTCAAAACCCTGTTCGCACCACTCAACAATCACCCTTTGCGAAAGAACCGTATTGACTTTTTTGCCAATATAATCGGGTTGTATGGGCAAATCACGGCTGTATTCTCGGTCGATAAGCGTTAGCAATTCTACACTCTGCGGTCTGCCAAACTCTGCCATAGCTGAAAGCGCCGCCCGAACTGTTCTGCCAGTAAAAAGTACATCATCGACCAAAATCACCTTTTTTCCTTCAATCAAAAACGGTACATGATTTACATTCGCCTTCAAAGGTTCTGCCCTACGGCGAAAATCATCACGATAAAAAGTGGTATCCAAATAACCTATTGGCAGTTCTGCCCCAAAAAGATAATTGAGCCGAGCATGAATCCGATCAGCCAAAAAACGCCCACGCGGTTGCATACCTAAAATGACTGATTGCCCAAAAATTTCATGTTTTTCAACAAGTTCGTGGCAAAGTCGATCAATGGTAATGCGTAAAAGTTGGTTGTCCAATAAAAGTATTCGGGGCATAACATTAAAAATTTTACCTAATTCAAAAAATTTTATTTGATGACCTCGATCATGAAATTGTGATTGGTATAAATGCAAGTATCAGCGGCAATCGTCAGGGATTCTTTGACCATTTCTTCGGCGCTCAAGTGCGGGGCGTGCCGCTTCAAAGCCAAAGCCGCAGATTGGGCGTACATCGAACCCGATCCTATCGAAAGCACCTCATAATCAGGCTCCAGCACATCACCGTTTCCCGAAATCAGGAGCAATTCTTTGCCGTCAGTTACGATCATCATGGCTTCCAAATTCCGCAAATATTTGTCCATTCGCCATTCTTTCGCCAATTCGACCGCCGCCCGTTTCATATTTCCCCTGAAGCCGTTGAGCTTGCCTTCAAAGTTTTCGAGTAGCGTAAAGGCATCGGCTGTCGAACCTGCAAAACCTGCCAAAACTCTCCCTTCGTAGAGTTTTCGAATTTTTTTAACGTGACTTTTGGCAACCGTATTTCCAAAAGTGGCTTGTCCATCAGCCCCTAAAGCTATTTCGCCATTGTGCATAACCCCCAAAACGGTGGTTGCGTGTATTTTTTCCATTATTTTTATTGTAAAAAATTGTAACATAGAATTAGTCTGTGTGCTACAGCCTAATTCTATGTTACAAATAAATTAATCAATCCATTCAAAACCAGTGTAAGGCACTAAAATTGGTGGAATCCTAATCCCTTTTTCAGTTTGATTATTTTCCAAAATAGCGGCTACAATGCGTGGCAGCGCCAAAGCGCTACCGTTGAGGGTGTGCAAAAGCACTTTTTTATTGTCAGGCAGTTTCAAACGCAGTTTCAAACGGTTTGCTTGAAAAGTTTCGAAATTGCTAACCGAACTTACCTCCAACCAACGTTTCTGTGCCGCCGAAAAAACCTCCATATCATAGCAAAGTGCCGCATTGAAGCTAATATCGCCTCCGCAAAGTTTCAGAACTCGGTACGGCAATTCCAAATCTCGCAAAAGGCTTTGGATATGTTCGGACATTTCCTCGTGTTTTTCGTAAGAATTTTCAGGCTGGGCTATTTGGACTATTTCGACCTTGTCGAATTGGTGCAAACGGTTCAAACCTCTAACGTGCGCTCCCCAAGAACCTGCTTCCCTGCGAAAACAAGGCGTATAACCTGCATGACGAATCGGCAAATCTTTTGGTTCGAGAATTACGTCCCTGTACATATTCGTGATAGGCACTTCGGCAGTCGGGATCAGAAAAAGATTGTCTTCGGTAGCGTGGTACATTTGTCCCTCTTTGTCGGGCAGTTGCCCTGTTCCGTAACCCGAATCCTCGTTGATCATAATTGGGGCTTGAATTTCGGTATAGCCCGCTTGCTCTGCCCTGTCCAAGAAGAAATTGATCAAAGCGCGTTGCAGTTTTGCTCCTTTGCCTTTATAGAACGGAAAACCTGCTCCTGTTACTTTGTTGCCCAAATCAAAATCAATAATATCATATTTTTTGATCAAATCCCAATGCGGCAAGGCTGTTTCAGGCAAACTTGGCATTTCGCCAACTTGTTTCATGACCACATTGTCATCGGCTGTTTTGCCTTCAGGTACGCTTTCGTGCGGTACATTTGGAATGGTATAAAGTAATTGGATAAGCGATTTTTCAATTTCTGTCAATTTTTCGCCCAATTCTTTGCTCGAATTCTTGAGTTCAGCCGTTCGTGTTTTTTTCTGTTCAGCTTCCGTTTTTTTGCCTTCTTTCATCAAAAGCCCAATTTCTTTTGCTATTTGGTTTTGTTCGGCAAGGGACTCGTCAAGTTGTTGTTGTGTTTGTTTGCGTCTGTCGTCAAGTGCCAACACTTCGGTAATGGCTATTTCCGCCCGATGAAAATGTTTTTTCAATAATCCTTTGACCACTTTTTCGCGATTCTCGCGTATATAATTTACCTGTAACATGAGTATGCTGTTTGTTTTTTAATTTCGAATACTATAAAACAAATTAATAAATCCGCTTACAAAAACTTGATCATTGGTGGTAAGTGGCATCATTATAATTTTTTGGCTCATGGCATCAACTGCCATGCCAACCTCGAAACCCAAGGCATTGTTTCGAAAATTGCCAAATTCGAAAGCCAAAGACACTTTGCCTGAAGCACCAAAAACAAATTGGGAATTGCCAAGAAACTCTACCTGACTTGCTTTTCGCTGAATAGCATCAAAAGAAGGGTGTTTTTCGGGGCTGTACTGCTCAATTTTGGGTTGTCCTGTTGGGTATCTGTATTGAATCATGTAAGGAATTAACACGCCAATCGTTGGACTTGCATTGACCAGCAAATTGACCTGTACGCCTTGATCAGCGGCTCTTTTGAACAAAATAATTTCCCTACCGTATTGCGGACGAATAAAGAATACCGAATTCGATTTACCAGGTACAAAAGTTTCCCCATCAAAATTAGTCGCTACTTGCTCTTTTTGGTGGCGAATAGAAAGCACATCAAGCCCAAAAGTATGATACATACGTGGTGATATTGCGCGCGAAATACGGAAAAAACCGCCGCCCAAAATGCCCCCAATGGTATTAAAATTCAAACCTATACAAACTTTCCTTTTATATTCCTGATCACTCTGCCGTTTTTGGGCAAAAGACTGCAAAGAAAAGATAAAAAGGAAAAAAAGAACAAATATTTTTTTCATGTTTTTGGTTTTATCAAAAAAACTATCGGCAAGGTCTTCGACCATTGCCGAAGTTTTGGTTTTACTTTTGACAAGGGTCGAAGACCTTGCTGATAGTTCAAAATATTAGTCTAAAGCCGCCACACCTGGTAGAACTCTGCCTTCCATAAGTTCGAGCAAAGCCCCACCGCCTGTCGAAACGTAAGAAACCTTATCGGCAAAGCCAAATTGATTAACCGCCGCCGCCGAATCTCCTCCTCCAATGAGTGAAAAAGCCCCATTTTGGGTAGCTTCTACAATGGCTTCTGCTACGCTTATCGTGCCTTTTGCAAAATTTGACATTTCAAAAACGCCCATAGGACCATTCCAGAGAATAGTTTTTGAGTTTTTGATCGTATTAATAAATTCTTTTTGGGCTTTTTCGCCAATATCTAAGCCCATCATGCCAGCAGGAATTTTCATATTGTCCGCAAAGGCTTTGTTTGCCTCATTATTGAAAGCATCAGCCACAATAGAATCAGCAGGAAGCAATAATTGCACTCCTTTTGCCTTCGCTTTTGCGACCAATTCTTTAGCCAATTCCAAACGGTCGGCTTCGACCAGAGAATTGCCAATTTCTCCACCTGCGGCTTTGAAAAAAGTATAAGCCATGCCTCCGCCAATGATCAGATTATCAACTCTGTCCAAAAGATTTTCGATAATCAAGATTTTATCAGAAATTTTAGCCCCGCCCATAATTGCAGTAAAAGGACGAACTGCCTCGTTCATGACTTTTCGGGCATTATCGACCTCTGCCGCCATCAAATAACCGCAAACTTTATCACTGACAAATTCGGCAATGATACTGGTAGAAGCGTGCGCGCGGTGTGCCGTTCCAAAAGCATCATTCACATACACATCGCCCAAAGAAGCCAATTTTTTAGCAAAATCAACATTCCCTTTTTCTTCTTCGGTATAAAAGCGCAAGTTTTCCAAAAGCAAGACATCACCTGCCATGAGATTTTTTGCCAAATTTCGTGCTTCCTCACCTATACAATCCGAAGCAAAAAGTACCTTTTTGTCTAAAACATGGCTCAAATGACTAAGTAGATGTTTTAAAGAGGATTTTTCTTCAGGTCCTTTTTTGGGTCTGCCCAAGTGCGACATCAAAATTACCGAACCTCCGTCTTTAAGAATTTTATGAATAGTAGGCAATGCGGCACGAATGCGGGTATCATCTGTAATCTCAAATTTGTCATTGAGAGGCACATTAAAATCCACACGAATCAAGGCACGCTTGCCTGCAAAATTAAACTGATCTAAGTATTTCATTTTTGTTTGTATTTTTTTCCAAATGTAAAATTTTTTTGATAGGAATTGCAAAAAACAGAACCATAATTTAACGTGCAAGCACTTCACGCAAAAAAGGCTTGATGCCGCTAAAGAAAAACTCAACCGCAATGACCATCATGATCAAACCCATGAGTCGCATCATGATTTTATTACCCGTTTCGCCCATGAGCTTGAGCAAACGGTTCGAACTCCACAGAATCAAGAAAGAAACAAAACAAACTATAGCAATAGAAACAAACAAAACGGTTTTTAAACCCCAACTTGTCGCATCTTCCATCATCACGATCGCATTGGTCATTGAGCCAGGACCACAAAGCATTGGGATTGCCAAGGGCGTAACCGAAATATCACCCACATATTTTTTCACACTTTCCTCATCTACTTTTATGCGCGTAAGGCGAGCCTGAAGCATATCATAGCCCATCAAAAAAAACAAAACCCCGCCCACAATCCGAAAAGCATTGACCGAAATACCAAAAAAAGCAAAAAGCAACTGCCCTGAAAGAGCAAAAGCTACTAAGGTAAAAAAAGCCACTAAAAGGGCTTTTCTGGCGGTTACAGTGCGCTGATGTTCGGTCAGATCAGCCGTCATGGTCATAAAAACAGGTATGACACTCAAGGGATTGATCAAGGTAAAAAATGAAGTGAGGCACAAAAGCCCAAAATTCATATAGTCTTGCATAGGTGTTTTTTTTTGGCAAAAAAGTTTTTTGTGTGTATGCAAGCAAAAATAATTTACTCAAATTTGCTTAGTCAAATGTAGATAAATTCATGAAAAATACAAATTCTTGGGCTTAACTTTTCCCCTTGTTATAGTCAAAAACCTTTAACCTTGTGGATTTCAAAAATCCGCAAGGTTAAAGGTTTTTGACTATAAATAAAGGGATTACTCATTGCCAGCCAAAACACCATGCTCTTTTTTAAGCACCTCCACCAAACCCACTGCCATGTCAAAAATTTCTTTGATTTCCTCTACTGATAGTATCTCGTCATGCTTGACAATCATAATCCGACTATCCCTCGAACGGATCATAAAATCACTGCCCATGTATTTCTCGAAATAGCCTAAAATAGCAGGCGTGAAAAATTTTCGCGCTTCTTCCGGTTCTGTGCTGGTTAGCAGATAGTGTGCAGAAAAAAGCGGGTTATCCTCAAAGTTAATATCTTTGTCCTCAACCGTCAATTTGTTTCCGATTTTTTCTAAAAAAGTTTCTTTTTGTAAGATAAAAAACGGAATATACTGCACCACGTCCGTAATCGTGAGCGCAGTCATAGTATAATATCGTCCGCCCAAGTGATCGCCTGTTTGGAAAATTAACATATCCGAAAACTCAAATCGAGTTTCGTCAAGGGTTTTAATCAAACGGTTTTCGCGATAACGGATTTTTTTTCCGTAAAAATAGCGAAAATTGGTATATTTGAAACTATCGGCTATTGCCATAGGTCTGAAAGCCATATCCTTGTCTTGTGCCAATGTTTCCAATCCTTTTTGGCGTTTATCCAAAACAATGGTCTGGGCTTTTTGCGTATAATTCTTGTCGAAAACACGAATACAAAGTGGGTGATCAGAAACAGGATTTTGGTGTTCCAGACCTTGAATTTCCATAGAACCGCCTTTTTTGTGATATTCCAGTTCGAAGTGATGCAAATTTTCCATAAAAGTATGGTCGATCAGTTTGACATCGTTCAGGTCGATGATCACGTGCTTGCCTTTTGGAATACTATCCAAACGTTTTTTGAATCCCAAGTAATTGGTAAATGTGGCAGAATTATGAATTGTAAGCCGTACTACATTGTGTTTAGCGTCTTCAGTAATGCTAATTTGAGCCACGAAAAGCCCTTTTAAAGGTACTCCCCAATACAATTCGACCAAGATTTTTGCCAAAATCCCTGCCCCTACGCCCAAAAGTAGATCAGTCATCAGGGTAACGATTAAGGTGATCAAAAAAATCAAGAGTTGTTCTTTCCCAACTTGATACGTATGCACAAATTCCTGCGGCGAAGCCAAGCGGTACGCCACCGCAATAAGCATGGCAGCAAGGGCAGATTTTGGAATCATGACGATCAAATCGGCTAAAAAGAGAATAAAAACCAACAAAATCAAACCATGAAAAAAGTTTGCCCAACGAGTTTTTGCCCCATTCGCTACGTTTGCAGAACTACGTGCCACTTCGGAAATCATAGGCAAACCCCCAATCATGCCCGCTAAAAAATTGCCAATGCCAACAGCGATCAAATCTTTGTTCATATCCGATTTTCGGTGAAAAGGATCAAGACCATCTGCCGCTTTGACCGTTAGCAAGGATTCGATGCTTCCAATAAGAGCAAACATGATAATATATTGCAAACTCTTAAGGCTTGTAACTTCGGAAAAATCAGGAAAAGCAAAACCAATTTTTGCTAAATCGAGGTTTATGATGCCCTCCAGAATGCTTGTGGGGATATTAACCAAATAAATAGATTTTTGCCCAAAAACATGATCTTCCATACCCAAAGCCCAAGCCACAGGTACAGCCATGAGCAGTACCCACATAGGAGCAGGTAGTTTTTTGATAAAACGGTTTTTGATAGAGGGTAGCACAAATATCAAAACTAAGCCCAAAATACCAATAAGGGAGCTAGCCCAATGGGCGTGCATGAGGCTTAAAGG
Source organism: Cytophagales bacterium (assembly GCA_013297565.1). GTDB lineage: Bacteria > Bacteroidota > Bacteroidia > Cytophagales > Thermoflexibacteraceae > JAAFHK01. Next base: position 724 of record JAAFHK010000054.1, on the reverse strand, counting down.
AATTTCGACCAGAAGCCCTAAAGGTTCTTGAGCTGTAGGTACGACCCCAAAAAGAATATGAATTTGTTTGGAAAAAATGATAATACCAATCGCCGCCAACATTCCGTGAATGACCGCAATAGGGAAGAAATTGCCCAATTTGCCCGCTTTTAGCAAACCCAAAAGGATTTGCAAAACACTTGCTACAACTATAGTTGCGAGGGCTTTTTCGTAACCCAAGTGGTCGACTGCCCCGATCACAATCGCTATCAAGCCTGCGGCTGGTCCCTTAATCGTTAATCTACTTCCTACAAAAAATGATACAAGCAAACCGCCAATAATGGCCGTAAAAACGCCCGTAATAGGCGGAAAACGGCTTGCCGAAGCGATTCCTAAGCACAGAGGCAAAGCCAAAAAAGAAACTAAAATCCCTGCATTGAGGTCTTTTCCAAAATTTTCCCGCAAACCAGCCAAGCCGTCTTTAGGTGTTTGAGATTGAATGTTCATGTTTGAAAATATTTTAAAAATTGTATTTTATTTAGTTTGTACTGTAGCATAGGCTTTAGCCTGTGCCAACACAAGCTAAAGCCTATGCTACAGTTTTATGAAGACTGCAAAGGCGTTTCATGATAAACTTTTGCATGGTTACCCAAAAACAGCCTCGCATAAATTCTGATCAAAGCAATGCCCCCAATCACAAAACAAGAAGAAACCAAGAATGCCAACATAAATTGGGTTTCGTGTA
>JAAFHK010000539.1 GCA_013297565.1 Cytophagales bacterium | reverse complement strand
TGTTCGAGTACGAAATCGAAAGTTGAATTTTACCCCTGATCAGGTGTTTGCTTGCCAAATTTCTGACCAAAAGCTCCTGATCGGAAAAGACCGAACTCAAGCGCAGGGAAAGGTCGAAATATTTGGAATTAAGGCTTTTGACCTCTATATTGAGGTTATAGGTTTCGGTTTCAGCATTTACGCCACCGTAACCTGTCATAGATTTTAGCATTTTTTTAAGAAAAAATATTATTATCAAACTTTTATAGGGGGTTTCAAACCCTATAAAAGTTTGATTTATTAATTTATGCTTTTTTGAAATTAACCATACAGGCTTCGCCCGTAGTATCTACGTGATGCAAAGCATCGACCATGCGCAGGGTTTCTTCTACGCCGCGCCCAAGTGGAAAATGATTGATACAAAGATGGCGTATAAAGCCTTTTTTATCGAGCAGGAAAGTGCCACGCAAAGCTATAGGCGCTCCCTCGAAAGCCAAACGCCCCTCTTCGTCATAGAAATAATCGCCGCCCAAAACTTCGTAATTGGTCGAGATGGTTTTGGACATATCGGCAACAATCGGGTAATCGAGGCTTGGGACTACGTTTTTTTCGGCTAATTGCTTCGTAAATTCGAGCAGAACGTCATCGGAATCGACCGAACAACCTACTACAGCCACATTTCGCTTGGCAAATTCGGGCAGGGATTTTTGGAACTCAACCACTTCGCTTTGGCATACGCCTGTAAAGGCTTTTGGGAAAAAGAAAAACACAACATATTGTTTATCAACATATTGCTCAAGCGAAAAGTGCGATACTTTTTTGCCCTGTAGAACGGCTGTTGCTTGAAATTTTGGGGCGGTTTTATTAACTAAACTCATAGAAAATAGAATCGTGAATAATTTAGGATTGTTAAAAAAACGATATTTTTCGGGGCAATAATAAGGAAATAGATTGAGAAAAATGCGTGTTTTTTTAAATAGGTATTTTTACTTTGTTAATTTTTGCCCAGCATTTGAAAAACAAAAACATTTTGATACCTTTCAGAGTATTCTTAATTTGAGAAAATTTTATGAAATCAATTCTATTGCTTTTTATTTTTCTTTCTTTCGGTTGTTCCTTATATGCCCAGAACAAAAAAGTTTTGGATAGCCTAAACCGTGCCTACCAAAGCAGCCAAGAAGACACAAGCAAAATATTGACTCTGTTAGAAATTTGTTTGCAATATCGCTACAGTTTGGCAGATACCTCGATTCTGATTGCCCAAAAAGCCTTAAAAAAATCGGAGGAGATAAACTACAAAAGAGGCATAGCTACAGCCTACAATCGGATCGGGTTGGCGTACAGGGACAGAAATGACTATGCCCAAGCGATAGCCATATTCCAAAAATCGATAGATATTTTTGAGAAGACACACGACAAGAAAGGACTCGCTTACTCCGTAAATAGTATGGGAGTGGCGTATGAAAGACAAGGAAATTATCCTCTGGCGCTTGCTTTGTACCAAAAAAGCCTCAAAATAAACGAAGAAATAAAAAGCAAGAAAGGCATATCGGTATCTCTGCACACCATAGGTGTTGTTTATGAAAGACAAGGAAATTATCCTTTAGCTATCGACTATTTCGGAAAAAGCCTCAAAATAAACGAGGAACTAAAAGACATTTTGGGGATTTCGGTAAGTTTAGGCGGCTTGGGTATGGCTTCCGAAAAAATGGGCAACTATACGAAAGCCTTAGCATATTTTGAAAGAAGCCTGAAAATAAACGAAGAACTGAAAAATCAACGCTATATCTCGGTAAACATGAACTCCTTGGCAACTATTCATAGCAAATTGGGTAACTACGCCTTGTCCTTAGAGTATTTTGAAAAAAGTTTGAAAATTGCTGAACAAATCAAGGACAAGATACATATTAGTCTTATAAATTATAGTATTGCGCAGTTTCATTTGGAACAGAAAAACTATGATAAAAGCATCGAATACGCCCAAAAAGGTTTGGAAATAGGCAAAGAAGCAAAGGCTTTGTTGGAAAACAAAAATCTTTGTCGGGTTCTGTACGAAGCTCACAAAGGCAAAGGCGACTACATTAAAGCCCTCGAGTACCACGAATTGTACAAAACAAATAATGACAGCCTTTTTAGTATAGAAAAAGCCAAATCGATTGCCAATTTGGAAACGCGAAGCCAGATGGAACGCAAGGAGCAGGAAGTGGAAATAGCTAAAAAAGCACAAGAGGCTTTGGAAAAAGACAACAAACTGCAACAGATAGAGATAGAAAGGCAAAAAAATGCCCAATTAGTTTTAGAAAAGCAAGGTGAAGCCGACCGTCTTTTGGCATTGGCAAAACAAGAACAAAGCAAAAGAAAACAGGATAGTTTGTTCCGACTTGCCGAAAAAACACAGTTGGAAGCCGAAAAACTAAAAGCCAATGAAAAGCAATTGGAAGCCCAGAATAAAGCCCAAGAATTGGAGGTTTTGAAAGAAAAAGAGGCAAAAGAATTTCAAGAAAAAATTAATTATTTTGCGCTTTTAGGTTTTTTGTCGGTTTTGCTTTTCGCCTATTTTATTTTCCGTTCGCGCCAAAAAGAACGCAAAGCCAATAATTTGGTCGTAAGGCAAAAAGAAGAAATGGGCAAACAAGCCCTAAAACTGCAACAGATCAATGCCGAATTAGCCAAACTTTCGATTGTGGCAAGCCAAACCAATAATGCTGTCATTATTTGTGATGCAAAAGGAGAGTTCGAATGGGCAAACCCTGCTTACGAAAAATTGTATGGTTATACTTTCGAG
>JAAFHK010000538.1 GCA_013297565.1 Cytophagales bacterium | reverse complement strand
CTTGAACCCAGTATGGGTAGATGCTATGGGCAATCCTATGGTAGGTGTTAATGCTTCTGAAGCAAACCGTATTGGTTTCCAAATCCGTAACATTGCGGTTACTAACGCAGGTAGCGGTTATCAACAAGGTAACTGGTATCATAACAGTGGTTTCACTGGTACAGGTACTACTATCGTTGGTAACAACTCACGCGCTCCATACATGAGCCCTGAAACAGCTCGTCAAAACTTCCGTATCATCGGTGGTGTAAACGGTGCTAACGGTGCTAACAGCGGTACTGGTGCAACTGGTAACTCTGCTAATGGTATCAATGGTAATGGTTTTGACTTGTTTGAAACTAACGCTACAGAACGTAACGACCGTTTCGACGTATTCCCAGGCAATACTTACGTTCGTGATATCCATTTGGGTACTGGTCACGAAGTAGAGTAATCTGCTAAATAATTTAACTATCCAAAGGTTCAAGCCTTTGGATAGTTTTTACAAAAAACCCTGTTTGACTTCGGTCAGACAGGGTTTTTTGTTGCGTTTTGCTTCGCTTGCAGAAAGTTTTTAAGAAAAAATGTATGTTTGTGAGAATCACCTTCGGCAACAATTCCAAAAGCGAAAAAGAAAATTTGGAAAACCTGATCCGAACGATTCAAGAGGTGAGGAATAATTTAATCAATCAATCAAAATAATCGTATCACGCCCTTCAGGGTGTGATTTTTTAGCCACACCCTGAAGGACTATCGATTACCCATATCTCGATATAGCCTCTACGGGGCAAAGAATGTGGATTTTGTTCAATTTTCTACCAATATTGAACGCCTAAGGGCGTAGTTTCGCAGAAAAAAACTTGTTTTTGTGCCTTTAGGCACGTAATATTGGTAGAAAAATAGCTGCCCAAATGTTTTTTTGCCCCTTTAGGGGCTGTATATCTTTTGTAACTTATTAAAAATCAATATTTTACAAAATTAAAAACTTATGGGTAATCGATAGCCCTTAAGGGCGTGTTACAAATTAGCCTTTCTTATACAATTTTTCCATTTCATCTTTCAGATACAGCAAAGCGGCAAAAAGATCGAAAACATCTTCGGAAGTAGCCACATAAGGGTTACTGGTCGCATATTCGTTCTTTTCCAACACGACAAAAAACCAATTTCGACCATTGACATAAATTCCATAAATGGTTTGTTCGTCAGCGTTGCGTTTTTGGGCGGCAACCATTGCAATCAGCAGTTGCCCAAGTGGATCATTGTCCCGATTTTTTTCGGGTTTGTATTCGTGCAAGAAAAAATGCGGCATTTCAGGGATTTGGCGACCTTTGGCAAGCATAAATTCTACGTTTCCGCTGGTAATTTTGGTGTTGTTATCGTACTCCACCGAAAGCGGACGTTGGGTAAAAGCTTTGTAGTATTGGCTTGTAAAATCGACCAATTTGAAAAAAGGACTAATAAAAAAAAACTTATATTCGTCTTCGTTCCACGAATCGATATAGTCGAAAGCCTCAAGACGATATTTTTCGAGAGTATCGTTAAGTGGGTGATTTTGAGGAAGTTTTAGGGTTTTCAAGTGTTCCAACACAGGCAAGGTGCGCAAACGCTTAATTTCAAAGGTTTTTTCGACTTCTTCGGCTTGCCAATCTTTAAAAGACTTATTTATTTTTTTCGATTTCATAATTTCAAAAAATAAAGTATTACAAGCAAATTTACAACAAATTTATCAAAAATCCAATCTTTGCAATTTGTGAATACAGAGGAAATTATCTATCAAATTATAGAAAAAATAAGCCCTTCAAAGCCTTTTCGGACGGAATATGCCGAAAATGGGTACATAACGATCAGCAAAAAATCAGCTAACGAATATGAAATAGACATTCAACAAGTTTCTTTTCTCGACCAAGCCACTCATACTTTTTATCATTATACTACCCAAGAATTAGTTAGGTATTTGGAACAGCATATTGAGCAATTAGGCAAAATATACTAAAAACCTTCAGACCTTGCGGGTCTTTAAAACCCGCAAGGTCTTGATAGCCAATATCTTACAAATATTGAAATGTACAATTTATTCGTCAAAAATAAAAAAATTAATATTCAAATCACCTAAAAATGCAAACTTCTACACGCCTACGGCTTTCTGTGATGATGTTTTTCGAGTATTTTGTGCAAGGCACTTGGTACGTAACGATGGCAACTTTTCTGTCCAAAAACCTGCACTGCACCGACCTCGAAGTCGGGAGTGCCTATGCTTTTACGGCTTTGGCGTTTATTATTTCGCCTGTTTTTATGGGCATGATTGCTGATAAATTTTTCGATTCCGAAAAAATATTAGGCGTGTTGCACCTTGTCGGCGCGGTTTTGCTTTTTTTTATGTCCAAAAGCACAGATTTTAATGAATTTTTTACGCTTTTGGTGATTTATATGCTTTTGTATGCCCCAACGATGGCACTGACGAGTTCGATAGCCATTCAGCAAATTGCAAGTCCCGAAAAGGATTTTCCGAGTATTCGGGTTTTGGGAACGATTGGCTGGATTGCGGCGGGACTATTTTTAGGAAAAATTTTATTCGTTGATGAGGCGAGTGCTATGCCGTTTTTGGTCGGTTCGGTGGCTTCATTTGCCTTGGGTTTGTATTCTTTTACCTTGCCTAAAACCCCGCCAAAAGGCAAAAACTTGGGAACTGATCTAAAATCGATGCTGGGACTTGATGCCATCTCGATGCTCAAAGAGGCAGGTTTTCGAACGCTTCTGATTGCCATTTTCCTGATTTATATCCCCAT
>JAAFHK010000537.1 GCA_013297565.1 Cytophagales bacterium | reverse complement strand
GTTCCAAAGTGCGGTTTCGAGCAAATTCATGCTGAATGATTGGTTTGGGATACTGGACTGTGCCAATTTCTGGAATCCATTTTTTGATATAAAATCTTTCAGGATCAAATTTTTCGGTTTGTAAATACGGATTAAAAATCCGAAAATACGGGGCGGCATCACAGCCACTACTCGCCGACCATTGCCAGCCACCGTTATTCGAGGAAAGTTCGAAATCCAAGAGTTTTTCCGCAAAATAGGCTTCACCCCAGCGCCAATCGATCAGCAAATGTTTGGTCAAAAAACTTGCCGTGATCATACGAACCCTATTGTGCATAAAACCTGTGGCGTTTAGTTCCCGCATTCCAGCGTCTACGATGGGATAACCTGTGTGTCCTGCGCACCAAGCCGCAAAATGTTCATCATTGTTTTCCCAAACCATTTGATCGTATTGGGGCTTAAAACTGCGATGTATCACCTGCGGAAAATGCCACATGATCATCATATAAAATTCCCGCCAAATCAATTCATTTAACCATTTTTCGGAAACTGCAAGACCTCTTTGTGCCAAATGCCGAATGCTGACCGTCCCAAAACGCAAATGAACACTTAGGCGTGAAGTCCCCAAAACGGCTGGAAAATCCCTTTTTTCGGCATAATTCTCCAAAATTAAGTCTTTTACATATTTGGCAGGAAAAACGGTGTCTGTTTTTTCAAACCCAATTTGAGAAAGTGAAGGAATACTAAAGTTTTGATTTTTTATAAAATTGGAAAAATATTTTTGTGTCGGATAAGGTTTCAAATAAAAATCGTTCAATTTCTGTTTCCAGCGCTTGCTGTAAGGCGTAAAAACGGTATAAGGTTTGCCATCGTCCTTGACTACCTCGCTTTTTTCAAAAATGACTTGATCTTTGAAAGTATGAAACGAAACAGCCTTTTCTTTCAAAAAATTGGCAATTTCCTGATCTCTTTTTTCGGCATAAGGTTCATAATCCTGATTGGCATAAACAGCTTCGATGGGAAATTCTTCCAATAAATTTTTCCAAACTTCCAAAGGTTTTCCCAACCGAACATTCAGCGAACTCCCCAAATTTCGCAATTCAGTATCCAAACTCTGTAGGGCTTGGTGAATGAAATCTACTCTGCGATCCTGCTTATTTTCGAGCTTATCCAAAATCTCTGTATCAAAAATAAAAACAGGTAAAACCGCCTTTCCGCTTCGCAAAGCCTGATATAGCGCTGCATTATCCTCAAGACGTAAGTCGCGCCGAAACCAAAAAACACTTATTGTATTCATACTTTCATGACTTCCTTTTAAGGTTTTTGTTTGGTTTTAGAGTCTTTTTTAAAATCCTTTCGTAAATTTGCCAGTCATTTGAAAGAACCCAATCCCAACTTTGACCAATACATTATCACAAATTGTTTTTTGTTCAAAATTTTCTTCTATTTTATCCTTTCTATTTTATGAGTGATAAAGTTTATATCTTCGACACAACGCTTCGAGATGGTGAGCAGGTGCCAGGTTGCCAGTTAAATACTTCCGAAAAAGTAGTAATTGCCAAAGAGCTGGAGCGCTTGGGAGTCGATGTTATCGAGGCGGGATTTGCCATTTCAAGCCCTGCGGATTTTCAGTCGATCCAAGAAATATCCAAAAATGTTAGCGAACCTGTGATTTGTGCCTTGAGTAGGGCAGTCAAACTCGACATCGAAACAGCGGCGGCTTCCTTACAATACGCCAAAAGAGGCAGAATTCATACAGGAATTGGAGTTTCAGATTTCCATATCGAGCATAAGTTTCGTAGTACGCACGACAAAATTCTCGAACAGGGCGTGGCGGCAGTCAAACTTGCCAAATCTTACGTAGAAGATGTCGAGTTTTTCTGTGAAGATGCAGGACGAGCCAATTTGCCTTTTTTAGCGCGGATAGTTACTGAAGTCATAAAAGCAGGTGCAACCGTCATCAACGTACCCGATACCACAGGGTATTGTTTGCCAGACGATTACGGAGCAAAAATCCGTTATTTGTTCGAAAACGTACCCAATATCGACAAAGCCATCGTTTCGGTGCATTGCCACAACGATTTGGGTTTGGCAACTGCCAATTCGATTTCAGGTTTGCGAAACGGCGCGCGCCAAGTCGAATGTACCATAAACGGAATAGGCGAAAGGGCGGGAAATACCTCAATGGAGGAGGTGGTGATGATTCTCAAAACCCATACTGATCTGAAATTACAAACCAATATCAGAACTGAACGTTTTTGCCCAATAAGCAAATTGGTTTCGCGCATGATGAATATGCCTGTTCAGCCCAACAAGGCAATCGTAGGAGCAAATGCTTTTGCTCACTCATCAGGGATTCACCAAGACGGAGTTTTGAAAAAACGAGAAAACTACGAAATTATTGACCCTAAAGATGTAGGTGCTTCAGAGAGTAAAATTATTCTCACAGCACGCAGCGGTCGGGCGGCTTTGAGTCACTGCATGAGCAAATTGGGTTTTGATCTCGAAAAAAATGAATTGGAAATGGCTTATAAACGCTTTTTGGAAGTAGCCGATTCTGTCAAAAATATAGAAGAGAGCCACCTGATTGATATTATTTCGGAAGTGCGCGTAGCACAAGGTAGTTTTCAAAAGGTGTAGAATATTAAAAAACCTGCAAGGTTTCTTTGCAGGTTTTATACTAAAAACCTTTTCAAATTACACTTTATTTTGTATTTTTGTAAAAAAAACTTATGATACGAATACACTTAACGGAGGCAGAAAAGGCAGAATTACAAGCCTTAAAAAAAGGGCATTCGA
>JAAFHK010000536.1 GCA_013297565.1 Cytophagales bacterium | reverse complement strand
CAACGTAATTGCTACTTCGGCAGTGGTTCGTAGAACCCTGCCGATAGTTTATTGCCAACGTAATTGCTACTTCGGCAGTGGTTCGTAGAACCCTGCCGATAGTTTATTGCCAACGTAATTGCTACTTCGGCAGTGGTTCGTAGAACCCTGCCGATAGTTTCCCTTCACTATTTGGTGCAGGCGGTCTGTATTTTTGAAGAATTAAAAAACAATTATCCTGCGTATGCCCAATTTACCAAGTTTTGGACTATTGCGAAGGGGGCATTAGAAAAATTGTAACATAGACTTTAGTCTGTGGGCTGTTTCGTTGGCACAGACTAAAGTCTATGCTACAGAACAGCCTTTTTCGTATGATAACAGCCGAAAGGCAAGTTTTGTGGTTTGTTCTTATCTTCTTAATCATTCAATCCTACGAAATCCTGATTCGAAAAATTGCCTTGTTTTCTCGAAATGTTTGTTCGTGTGCGTGAAAAATATCGTATATTTGCACCTTAAAATCTATTTTTACACATTTTCTTACCTAAATTTTTTCGGAATATGTCGGAAACAAAAGCAAGTATTCAGCCTAAAACACGCGGCAAAAAACAGTATTTTAGCAAGCATTTCCAATTTCTCGAAATTTTTACGCGCACCCATATCCTTGTTCCTGTTACACTTTTTATTGTGATCTCCGCAGGCTTGGTAGGCTACGCTTTCCAACAAGACTTATTAAGCCCTTTATCTTTGGCAAGTTTGTTTTTTGGAGGTTTGTTATTTTTTACTCTTTTTGAGTATATTATGCACCGCTACACTTTTCACATGAGTACCAATACCAAACTTAAAGCCACGATCCAATACGCTTTTCATGGCATTCACCACGAATACCCAAAAGACAAAGGACGTTTGGCAATGCCTCCGCTGTTGAGTTTGAGTATTTCTACCGCTTTGTTTCTTTTGATTCGCTTGGTCATGGGAAACTATGTTTTTGGCTTTTTAGCGGGTTTTTTGCTTGGTTATTCGGCGTATTTGGGCGTACATTATATGGTTCATGCCTTTCGCGCTCCGAATAATATTTTCAAAGTGCTTTGGATCAATCACGGAATCCACCATTACAAAGACGATCATTTAGCCTACGGAGTTTCTTCGCCGCTTTGGGATTGGGTTTTTGGGACTTTGCCCAAAAGAGATTAGATATACTCAATCAAAATTGCTTTTTTGTGGCGAAGTTCCTGTTCGCCACAGAAACGAACAAGAACTTCGTTCTTACGAAAAAACCAATTTAGTTTTAACATAAATAAAAAGGCTGTTCCAAAAAACAGCCTTTTTCTACTAAAAACAATATTTTTGAAAAAATGCAAATCGAACCGCAGAATATAATAAAAAAGGACATTCGAGAAATTTCGAGAGCCGAATTAGAAAGTTTTTTGGTCGAAAAAGGCGAAAAGGCTTTTCGTGCCAAACAAATAGAAAGTTGGCTTTGGCAAAAATCGGCCTATTCGTTTGCCGATATGACCAATCTTTCGCTTGCCATGCGCCAAATTCTCGAAACCCATTTCGAGATCAAACGAATGGAAATAGCCCAAGAACAAAAAGCCCAAGACGGTACAATTAAGGTACTTTTCAAACTTTGGGACGGAAATATGGTCGAAGGCGTACTGATCCCGACAGAAACCCGCATGACTGCTTGCATTTCCTCACAAGTGGGTTGTTCATTATCTTGCAAATTTTGCGCAACAGGCTACATGGACAGAGTGCGGAATTTGCTGGCTTCCGAAATTTACGATCAGGTCGTTTTGATCAATCGATTGGCACAAAACACTTATAATCAAGAACTTACGAATGTAGTTTATATGGGAATGGGCGAACCCATGCTCAATTACGCCAATACTTTGGAGTCCGTCAAACTCATTACTTCGCCTGAAGGCTTGGGCTGGTCGTACAAACGCCTGACGGTTTCGACAGCAGGAGTCGCCAAAATGATCCGAAAACTGGGGGACGATCAGGTCAAATTTAATGTGGCACTTTCCTTGCACGCCGCCAACGACCAGAAGCGAAATCAAATTATGGGCATCAACGAAACCAATAATTTGGACGTTTTGAGAGATGCTTTGAAGTATTATTTCCAAAAAACCAAAAATCCTGTTACCTACGAATACATTGTTTTTCATAAATTTAACGACACTTTGCAAGATGCCGAAGAACTTTACCAATTCTCGAAACACCTGCCTTGCAAAATCAATATCATCGAGTACAACCCGATCAAAGAAGCCGATTTTAGGAATGCCGAAGGTGATAATCTGAACAAATTTGTTCAATATTTGGAAAGAAAGGGCGTAAATGTGCATTTGCGCCGAAGCAGAGGAAAAGATATAGATGCGGCGTGTGGGCAGTTGGCAATCAAAAAATAGGCTTGTTTATTTTATAAAAAAACTTCATTCCTTAAACTTTTTTCCATGAAAGCTCTTTTTTTTTACATAATCCTTGTTTTTAGCATTTTTCTGAATGCTTGTACGCAAACGAAGGAAAAAACTCGAAGCGGAAAACTCAAAATTGTTTGCACCACAGGCATGATAGCCGATGCCCTCTCGAATATTGCAGGCGATTCGGCGGAAGTGATCGCCATTATGGGTGCAGGGGTTGATCCGCACCTTTATAAAGCCACTCAAGGCGACCTCGAAAAACTCACCAATGCCGACATTATTTTCTACAACGGTTTGCATTTGGAAGGAAAAATGGGCGAAATTTTGGAAAAATTGGCACGTCAAAAAACCGTTGTCCCCATTGCCGAAGGCATTGCTCCT
>JAAFHK010000534.1 GCA_013297565.1 Cytophagales bacterium | reverse complement strand
ATCATGGCAGGCGTAAAAATGGAAAGTATTTTTACGGCTTTTCCTCAAATAAGCAAGGTTATTAGGGCTATGCCCAATCTGCCTGCCCAAATTGGTATGGGCATGACGGGTTTTACTTCTTCGGAGGCGGTGGGTAAGGAGGAACTTTTTGAGATTCATAATTTGCTGAATACTACTGGAAAATGCCTTTATTTTGACCAAGAAAACAAACTCGATGCTGTAACGGCTATTTCGGGCAGTGGGCCTGCTTATGTGTTTTATTTTATGGACGCTATGATCAATACCGCTGTCGAGATGGGATTCAGTAAATCGCAAGCCGAAGTCATGGTCGAGCAGACCTTTTTGGGGGCAGTGCATTTGCAAACTCGTAGCACTTTTACTTGCCAAGAATGGATTACTAAAGTTGCTTCCAAAGGTGGTACAACCGAAGCCGCTTTGCGTTCGTTTGCGATAGATAACCTGAAGAAAAAAATTGCTGATGGTTTGCACCAAGCTCACATTAGAGCTATCGAATTGGGAAAATAAGCATTTGCATTTTTTTATTAGAGTTTTCACCAAACTAAATTACAATGATGAAAAGAGTAATTGCCTTTTTTGCTTTATTTTTAGCGATTTCATGTAGCATTTTCGCCCAAAATAAGTGGAAAGCCATGCCTGAACCTAAAGACTGGTCGAATTATGAGACTAAAGTCAATGATTTGGTCGTAGCCAAAAGCATTCGTTTCGAAAAAGGAACTGAAAAGGATTCGCGTAAAACAGTTGAATTTACTGAAAAAACGTATGAATACTTGGACGAAATTGCCAAATTTTTGATCTTAAATCCTTCTGTTCGAATAGAAATCCGTTCGCATAGCGAAGGAGATGGAGAATTTGGTAATCGATTGACGAGCAGTCGAGCAAAAGCTATTGCAGATTATATTATTGCAAAAGGTATCCAATCTTTTCGCCTAAATGCGACAGGTTATAGCAATACAATGCCTTCTGAGGAATGGGGAAATGATCGAGTCGAGTTTAAAATTTTGTCGATTTCAGAGGATTAAGTCTGTAACCTACTTGCAAGGTCTGAAAACATAAACCCTGTAAGGTCTTCAAGACCTTACAGGGTTTGCTACTTTATTTCAAAAAAACAGCCCAAAAACTTTGTCTAAAATGTCTTTTTGTTTTTAGCACAAAGATACTAACCCAATTTCCATTTCCCATACATTTTGCGTAGTTTCGCTGATTTTCGCCCGTTCGTCGAGGCGGTAGCCCACTACCCACACAATTTCTCCGCCCGATTCCAAAATCAAGGTCTGTTTTTTCATATTCGCAGGAATTTTCATATCGGTAAGCAAATCCCCTACTTTTTTTTGTTTGCCTTTCATGCCCAAAGGACAAAAACGGTCGCCTTCCTGCCAATAGCGTAATTGCAAGGGAAAAACCAAATGTTCGGCATCGAGCCAAATTTTGTTAGCGCTTTTGGGCATTTTTTCCTGTTTTATATTTTCCAAATGCCTGATTTTTAGTATTTTATTTATTTCTAAAATATCAATTTTCTGTTCTGCCACTTCCAAAATTTCGTAACCTAATCCTTTTTGTTTTTTGGGGAGTAGTACAAAACAATCCCGATCTTTTACCAAACTATGATTCCTTGCGAAAAACAATTTCCCCGATTGTGCGTACCGATGTTCCCAAATTTTTTTGCTTCTTTCGTAAGAAAAATGATATTTTTTTAAAATTTCGTATAGTTTAAGCACAGGTTTTTCGGTCTGTTCCAGCACCCTGATCGAAATCCAAACGCTTTTATCTTTTTCGCTAACTGCCTGCTTTTCAAAACTTTCTATTTCTTTTTGTAAAAAAAATTCGGTTGCCCGCAAGCGTTCGGCACTCATCAAAAAAGTTTGTTCGAGTTCGGGGTTTAGCTTTCGCAAAAGCGGCACAACCTGATGCCGTAAATAATTTCGGCTATAATCGTCCTTTTCATTCGAACTGTCTTCTCGCCATGCTAAGGCTTGAAACTCCGCAAATTCCAAAATATCCTGCCGTTTGGCAAAAAACAAAGGGCGTACAATTTTGCCGTTTTTGGGCAAAAAACCCCGCAAACCTGCAATGCCTGTGCCTTTTACCAAATTGTAAAGGGCAGTTTCGAAAAGGTCATTGGCTTGGTGGGCAGTGAGTACGAATTGGTAATTATTTTGTTCCAAAACCTCTTCAAACCAGCCGTAACGAAGGTTTCGGGCGGCAACCTGAATGCTTAGTTTGTGTTCTTCGGCGTAGTTTTGTGTATCAAATTTTTGGCAAAAAAATGGAACGCCTAATTGATCGGCTAAGTTTTGGGCAAAAATTTCGTCAGCTTCGGATTCTTCGCCTCGCAAACCAAAATTGCAATGAGCAATGCCAAAATCGAGATGGTTGCGGTGAAGTAAGTGCGCCAAAACAACCGAATCCACACCGCCACTCAAGGCAAGCAAAAGGCGATCTTGGCGTGTAAATAACTGATTTTCAAAGATATAGGACAGGAATTTTCTGGAAAGCGACATGGGTTTGTTTGGGTGTGTATTCAAAATTTGCAATAAAAATCTCTTTGCCTAATTGGTCGGAAGTTTCGGTTTGGTTTCGCATACCGTACATGAGATTCCACTCGGCAATGTTGGCAAAGGAAAATAAATCTTTTACGTACTCGCAATTATCGTAAGTTATCAACCATTTATGATTACAATTTTTCATTGTTTCGGCAAATCTTTCGTGGTCAAAACCTTTGTGTAACTTGCCATTTTTGCCATAAAGTGCCGATTTTGTGGCAGAAAAATAAGGCG
>JAAFHK010000535.1 GCA_013297565.1 Cytophagales bacterium | reverse complement strand
CACGGGCGGACATTCAGGGTGGGGAGAATTAGAAAAATTGCGATAGATTTGATGCGAACGGCGTTTTTTCTTTCTGAAAAGAAACAATTAATCCTTTCACCGTTGTCCGTATCTTAACGGACGACCTACAGCAGATGTCGTTCGTGAAGATACAAACAACGGTGAAAGGGTTCGCTCAAAACGGTCAGCCCTTGCTTTTGGAAGCCAAACGCAGTTTATAGACATTTTCCATGATCGTAGTACCTAATTGTGGATTTGTTTCTAATTCGAGTATAAGTTCCGCTAATTCACCTTTCAAAGAAGGGTATTTTTTTAGCAACTTTTTCGCTTCTTTCTTAAAATTGCTTGTAACCAAAATTTCAACACTCATTCAAAAAATCTTTTAAAGTTTGTAATTTTCGACCTGTTCGGCGAGCTTCTCGCACTTCAAGCAAAGCCTCTCGTATGCCTTGCAAAATTTCCAATTTTCGTTTGAGTTCGGCAATTTCTTTTTGTAACAACTCCCATTCTTCAAGCGAAATTTGTACGGCAAGCCGATTTTCCTGCGAATCAGTTACATATTGATAAACTATTGATTTCATACCCTCATTTTTCTTGTAAAGATAGACTAAATTGTCTTATTTTTGCTGAAAAAAGGTTTTAATAAGTAAAAATAAACCTCCAAGTGTATGAAACGCCTTTATAGGCGTTTCTACTTATTTCTACGTATATTTCACATAATGTTCCCATTTCGCCAAAACCTGTACGAAATCTTCGGGCAATTCCGATTCGAAAAATAGTTTTTCCTTCGTAACAGGGTGAATAAAGCCCAAAGATTTGGCGTGAAGGGCTTGGCGCTGCATAATTGCAAAACAGTTTTCAACAAAAGATTTGTATTTCGAAAATTGCGTACCTTTCATTACTTTGTCCCCGCCGTACATTTGATCCCCAAAAAGTGGCATTCCTTTGTGTTTGAAATGGGCGCGGATTTGGTGCGTTCTGCCTGTTTCCAGCCTACATTCCATCAAAGTTACATAACGAAAACGTTGCAAAACCTTATAATGTGTAACGGCGTGTTTTCCGTAAGGATTATCGAGTTCATACACCGTAACAATCCGCCTGTCTTTTGGGTGTCTGCCAAGCGGCGCATCTATAGTTCCCGCATCTTCGTTCGGATCGCCCCAAACCAAAGCGTGATAGGTGCGTTCGATGCTGTGATCGTAAAATTGTTTCGCCAGATGCACCAAAGTGGTTTCGGTTTTTGCTACTACCAAAAGTCCTGAAGTATCCTTGTCGATTCTATGCACCAAACCCGCCCTTTCTTCGCCCGTTGGCGAACCTGTGAGGTTTTGGAAATGATACAAAAGGGCATTAACCAAAGTACCCGTTTCGTTGGCGTAGGCAGGATGCACCACCATGCCCGCTTTTTTATTGACTATCAACAAGTTAGCATCTTCGAAAACAATGTTTAAAGGGATATTTTCTGCTTCGGCTTCAGTGGTTCTTGGCGGTTTGGGAAGCGAAACCGTAACCACATCAAAAGGGCTAACTTTGTAGCTGGCTTTCGAGGCTTTTTCATTGACCAAAATGGCTTCAGCCTCGATTCCTGTCTGAATTTTACTGCGCGAGGTATTCGGCAGACGGTCAAAAAGGAACTTGTCCAGACGGATTTTGCTTTGTCCTTTGTCGACCGTAATCCTAAAATGTTCGTAGAGTTCGGTTTCCTCTACTACGAAATCACTTTCTTCTTCTGTTATTTGCATAAGCAAAAGTATAGCATTTTTCGCTTATTTTTCCTTTTATCAATTATTTTTTACCTTATTTCTGTTCCAAAAGTAGGCAAAAAGCAAGTTAGGAATCCAACAAAGCCAAGCCACAATCCGATAAGCTGTCATAAATTCGCCAAAAGTAGCACTCAAAATAGGCAACCAAATTCGCAAAGTAACCGCCGCAAAACAAGCCGAAAAGCTATAAACCATCATTTTTTGGTGTGCCAAAATATTTTTTTGACGAACAAATAAAAAAGCCATGATCGTAAAATACAACCACACAACCCCCAAAGAAATAAATCCTAAAGCACTCACTATGCCTCCAGTAGCGAAAAAACCAATATAAATACCCGAAATGCCACTTACCAGAACCGAAATAATATAAAACCAACCTATTTTTTGATGCAAAGAAGGGTTTTTAGTTCGCAGTTTTGCGCTAAATTGCGTCCAGCCGACCAAAAGAGCCAAACCTCCGAAAATAATGTGGGCATAAAAGGGGATTTTCCAAGTCAAATCCGCAAGTAATTCAGGGGTTTTACTCGCCAATAAGCCAAATCGGTCATGGAGGTATTGATTTTTGAATAAAAAAAGCGTTTTTTTACCAACTTTCTGCAAAGTTGAAAAATATTTTATTGTTTTTATATTACGCAATTTGGATTTTATACGCAAACTAAAACGGTTTTCACGTAAAAACGAAGTTCTTGTTCGTTTCTTTGGCGAACAAGAATGTTCGCCGTACAAAAGCAATTTGGATTTTATACGCAAACCAAAACGGTTTTCACGTAAAAACGAAGTTCTTGTTCGTTTCTTTGGCGAACAAGAATGTTCGCCGTACAAAAGCAATTTGGATTTTAATACACAAGTAAATCATGAAAAACGAATTGATTAGCAAATGGGAAAAGGATTCCAAAAAAAACTTTGTCCAAAACCAAAAAATCTTGCAAAAACTCAAGCAACGTACGCCCAAAAATTTGCAAGATTTATCGGAAAAATATCACGAAGAAGCCTTCCAAAAAATGAGCTGTTTGGACTGTGCCAAC
>JAAFHK010000533.1 GCA_013297565.1 Cytophagales bacterium | reverse complement strand
ATAAGAGCATAGATACCTCCTTTTTTGCAAAGATACGATTTTTTACTTATTTTTGTTAGTTAAACGGTAATACCTAAAAGGTTTAATAAATTTTAAAATTTACCAAACCTTTTTTTTTGTTTTCGATAAAATATTGCACTTTTTTTATTATTTTTGTAAAAAAATACAAGTTTATGAAAAAATATATCCTTTTGATATTTCTTTTTCTTTTCCATACTTTTTCTTTTGCTCAAAATTCTCCCAAAAGAGAATTTAGGGCGGTTTGGATAGCCCACGTCGAAAACATCGATTTCCCTACCCAAAAAACATTTTCACCCGAAACCCAAAGACAAGAATTTGTACAAATCCTCGACGCTCATCAGCGAAACGGCATTAATGCGGTTTTGGTGCAGGTTCGTCCTTCGGCAGATGCTATTTTTCCCAGCCCTTTCGAGCCTTGGTCGGAATGGCTAACGGGTACGCAAGGCAAAGCCCCCGAACCCCTTTACGATCCTTTGGCTTTTATGATTGAGGAGGCACACAAGCGCAATATGGAATTTCATGCTTGGTTCAATCCTTACCGCGCCGTAACGGACAGTTCGAAAAGCAGTATTGCCGTTTCGCATATTTCCAAAACACAACCTAAATGGATTATCCCTTATAATAAAAAGAAATTATTAGACCCTGGTTTGCCCGAAGTGCGGGATTATATCCTTCGAATAGTACAAGATGTGGCAAAACGCTATGATATAGATGGGGTACATTTTGACGATTATTTTTACCCTTATCCCGAAACAGGATTTAGCTTTGCAGACGATTCGACCTTTAAAAAACACGCCAGAGGTTTTACTAATAAAGACGATTGGCGGCGGGACAATGTAAATCTTTTGATTAAAAATATTTCCGAATCTTTGAAAAATACCAAACCGTATATCAAATTTGGGATTAGCCCTTTTGGGGTGTGGCGCAACCTAAGTTCCGATCCTAAAGGCTCGAATACGCGCGCTTTCGAGGGCTATTCGGGCATCTATGGAGATGCTTTGAAATGGTTGCAAGAAGGTTGGATCGATTATGTTACGCCCCAAATTTATTGGACAATCGGTTTTTCGGTAGCAGATTTCCAGATTCTTGTGCCTTGGTGGGCAAAAAATACGAACGGAAGGCATTTGTACGTAGGGCAGGCGGCGTATCGAGTCAATGATCAGCAAACTACGGACGCAAATTGGCGAAATTTGGCTCAAATGCCCAATCAAATGCGACTTTTGCGCCAAACCGCAAACGTACAAGGTAGTGTTTTTTTTAGCTCCAAATCCATTACCAATAATTTGGGTGGTTTTCAGGATTCGCTGCGGAACAATTTTTATAAAACGCCTGCCCTGCCGCCTATTATGGCTTGGAAAGATGCGACACCGCCCGCAAGCCCGAACGTAGTTGCCGAACCATTGTCGGACGGCGTAAAAATTAATTTTCAGGCTAAAGATGCTGATACACAGTATTTTATGATTTATGAATTAACGAATCCGAACCAAAGCATAGACGATCCTAAGCTGATTCGGTACAAAACCAAACCCAATGAATTTAGCTTTACGGACAAGCGAAAAGTAGGCGCAGGACAAAATTTGATTTATGCGGTTACTGCTCTCGACCGTTTGCACAACGAAAGTACGCCAAGCATTTCACAAGTGCTGATCACTGCCAATGATCTCAATCCTTTGTGGGATTTTCAGTTTTATGCCCCAATCCCGAATCCCGCTTCCGAACGGGTTTTGCTGGTGTATAGCCTCCCTACGGATAGTTTCGTGAAAATTAGGGCTTATAACCTAAGTGCCAATACTTTGCAAAGTATAGAAACTGTCCAAAAACAAGGCGGGCGTTTCGAACAGGAATTGGATATAAGAGATTGGCAATCAGGTATTTATATGTTGAGTTTGGAAACCCAATTTGGGGCTTTAGTGCAGAAGCTGATCGTGGAGTAAATCATAAACTTTCTAAATATTCGAAAATGATGTGTTGTACGTGCTTTAGTTCTTCGGAACTCATGACGTAGGGTGGTAAAATATAAATCACATTTCCCAAAGGACGGAGAAGTACGTTTTTGGCAAGGAAATACTCATACAAACTGTTTCGGGCTTCGTTGATGTAGGAAGTTTCGTGGTCGGTTTCGATCTCAAGGGCTATAATTGTCCCAATTTGGCGGGTGCTTCGAACTTTTGGGTGAAAGGCAATTTTGGTAGCAAATTCGCTTTGCTCTTGGCTAATTCTCTGTATATTTGCCTGACATTCAGGCTTTTCCAACAGTTCCATGCTCGCCAAAGCCGCCCGACACGCCAAAGGATTGGCAGTAAAAGAGTGTCCATGAAAAAAGGTTTTCATCAAATCCGTACTTCTGTAGGCTTCGAAAATCCGTTCCGTACAGCTCGTAACGCCCAAAGCCATCGTGCCACCCGTTAGCCCTTTCGAAAGGCAAATAATATCGGGTTTGGTTGGGCAATGATCCGATGCAAACCATTTTCCTGTTCGCCCAAAACCCGTCATAACTTCGTCCGCAATGCAAATAACTCCTTGATTTTTAGCAATTTGTAATATTTTTTCCAGATTTTCAGCAGGGTACATTCTCATGCCCGAAGCGCCCTGTATCAGAGGTTCATAGATAAAAGCCGCTACATTGCCTTTTGAAACAATTTGCTCAAAATTTATCAAATAATTGGGATCGGAGTTAGGCAAATCAATAAACTCGACTTCGAAAAGATAGGGATCGAAAGGAATCGAAAAAACACCACGTTCGCCGACTGCCATCGCCCCAAAAGTGTCGCCATGATATGCTCCTTT
>JAAFHK010000532.1 GCA_013297565.1 Cytophagales bacterium | reverse complement strand
CATTGCGAGCCGTGTAATTATAGCGTTCGAAATGGAAATTGTCGGAAGTCGTTTGTGCCAAAGTATTATTAAAAATGCCTTTTCCTCCCAATTTAAGCGGATTTAGAAACAAAGTGCCTGTAAAAGTTGCTTTCTGATCCAATCGCACAACGGCATCTTCTTTATGGTACATATCAAAAGTGCGCTTATCATCAAGGGTAGAAATTGCCATCGTTTCTTTTTTGGTTTCCCACTGCAAACGGAACATATCCATATCTACATCGGGGAAGGTAATGCCATCAACTTCGCCTGCCGCAATCGTGCCTTTCGATTCAGCTTTTTGTTCGTGGAATTTTTTTGAACCATCAGCCGCATATTTGCTCAAAGCTGTAACCGAATCGGGAAAATAAATAAAATCATTCGAATTAAGCGTAGAAGTCAAGTATTTGATTTCGCCCCTGCTCCTGATCCCGTTGTTGTTGAGGGTAATATTGCCTTTGAAATAAGGCGTTGTTTTTTCAGATTTGGCGTATTTTTTATACAAAGGGAAACCTTTTGGGAAAGAATCGACATTGACCTCCGTATTGTGAATGAAACCGAAAGAGTTATCTTCCATGATCTTTACATTCTCCTCAAAATCAGGGAAAATGCCATCACTTTTGAATTGTCCTTTGAGATGTGTATTTTTTCGATGGTCGTGCCGCGCCAAATTTTCCATTTTGTAAGGTTCTATATCAAAACGGATTTTGTCCTCGCCTGTATCCTTACCCAAACTATCCTTGCTCCCATACACCCCATCGAGAACGTGCGTATCCGAAAATGCCACGTGTCCGCCCTTTTGCGATTCGAAAACAGGATATTTGGTATCATCTTTTTGACCGTAGTGTTTTTCGATGTATTTTTGGGTCATTTGTCCCGAATGGTTTGCGGGATTATTGATATAAAAAACGCCACTGTCGTCCTTTATTACATTGCTCATGGGTTCGAATTTACCTGTAGTGTCGTTCTTGACCATGTAGCGCATGGAATCAATTTTGGGCATATTGACTTTAAAACTATCGTATTTGAAAATAAAATCTTGCCCATAAAAATTGGCAAAGCCGTTCGCCCACATTTGCCCACTAAACATAATATCGCGGTTCTTTTTGATAATTACCTTGTTATCTTTTGGCAAAACGGTCAAATCCAAGACATCAACCCTTGCCGCATCTTTGATCGCCTTGAGGTATTTTACCGTAGGTTCAAGCCCAAGCGAATCGACCAGCGTACGCTTGAAAGCCTTTTCATTTGTAAATTCCCTATTTTTTAGGTTTTTGAGTTTGGTATAAATTTCCGAATATTCGGCTTCAGGAATCGAATCAGCCAATTCTTTAAACGATTCGTCCGAAAGTTTGAATTGCGTATCTTCGCTTTCCGTGCGGCGGCGTAGGGACAAATACGTAACCCCATTTACCAAAAGTTCCTTTGTTTTGAGGTCGAGCAGGGCATTATTGTCGGTCGAATCGAAGGAAATCATGCGAATTTTGTCGTAATCGGCTCTGTTATTACTTGCCATGCCATACAAAATGCCTTTAGGTTTCAACTGTATTTTTTCCCCATTCAAATAAGTAGCGTCATAATTAATATACCCCAAACGGCGCAATTCCACAAACGAACCTTTGACGGCGTCAAAATTAACCTTCAAATCTTTGCACATATCCCTTGCCGAAAATTCATTTTTTTTGTGTCCCTTCGCCAAAGCGTAATTGACCGTCGCCAAAAGCGGGTGAATACGGCTGTTTGTGCCTTGCAAATCCTGAAACCTAATCCGATCATAATAATCAATAGACTCGACCACCGCAGGCACAAGCCGACTGGCACTCTGCACATAGAGCCGAATCTTGTCCGTATCTATCTGCCAAGTGAGGCGATCTGCCCCAAGTTCAATGTTGTGGTAGGAATCCATAAAAGGCACGGTATTGTACTCATTTACATCACGCGTGGCTTGTAAAAGGCTTTTTTTGGCATAATAATACAGATTCACGCCTGCGTGTGTGATCGAATCTTTTTTGCCATCTTCATTTTCAAGATACACCACCAACTCCGTTCGGTCATTTCGTAGCATAGAATCCGTTAGGATAAAATCTTTTCGAGATCGCGCCACAAAGCGCAGTTTTCCACCATTGCTCACCTCAACCGTAGTTGGTTTGTTGCCCATGCTTTGGCTGGTAATATTTTTACCAATCAAGGAAAAACCGCCCAATATTTTTACATCTTTTAGGTTGGTTTTGAGGTTAATATCATTTTTCGCCGAATTGAAGCGTGGAAAAGGAGGATTGGGTTTGCGGTTATCTTTCATACTTTTGTATTCATAAGTTCCGCTAACAGGCTGGTCTATTTTGCCCTTATAATTCAGTTTCGAATTATTAATTTTCAAATGTGGAAGCCGAATATCCATTTCGTATTCGCCAAATTCGCAGGAAACTTCGGTCATGCTAAAAAGCCTCCCCCATTTGACTTTGCCTCCTTTTCCCTGAAATTTTTTATCATTAAAAAATACTTTTCCTTCAGTCTGTTCAACCGTTAGGGTATCGTGAATCGAACCCATGACCAAGTTCATCGGCTCGAATTTCAAATAAGCCCCATACCGTTGCGGATTGGGTTCGGGGGCAGTTTCTTCGACAGGCACATCAGCACCTACTGCCGAAGTATCCCCACTGGTGGCAGGGAGTGCGTCCCAATTATATACTTCTTCCTCTTTTTCTTCCTTTTTATCGCCTTTTTTTTCCTCATCTTTTTTGGAAACCAAAGGCGGAACGCCATCAAGGGTAGTATGCCCAAAAGTAAAGCG
>JAAFHK010000530.1 GCA_013297565.1 Cytophagales bacterium | reverse complement strand
TATTGGGCATATTCCTTCGGAGGATATTCTTTGGTTTTGATAACCGTCCAAATAATGGCAGAAACCAAGACTGCCGCCCCCACATAAAAAGAAAATACGACATTATCAGGCACTTCGCCTTCGGAGGCGGTTTTCGAAATGCCAAAAAATTCGGCAAAAATATAGGGCAACCACGAACCCAAAACTGCCCCGACTCCGATCAGAAAAGTTTGTACCGAAAAGCCCATAGTACGCTGTTTGTCGGGCAACATATCTGCCACTAAAGCCCTGAAAGGCTCCATAGCCACATTAAAAGAAGCGTCCATAATCATCAAAATTCCCGCCCCAATGAACATAGGTGGCAAAAGAACCGCCAAATAAGAAGCATTGGGCATAAGGCTTAGTGCCAAAGCCGCCAAGATTGCACCTGTTAGGAAAAACGGTTTTCGCCGTCCCAAACCGTTCCAAGTGCGGTCGCTGTAATGTCCAATAAGCGGCTGAACCAAAAGCCCCGTAATAGGGGCAACCAACCAAAACCAAGACAAGTGTTCGACATCTGCCCCGAAGGTTTGCAAAATACGGCTCGCATTGGCATTTTGGAGGGCAAAGCCGAATTGGATTCCCAAAAAGCCGAAACTCAAATTCCATATTTGCCAAAAAGAAAGTTGCGGTTTTTGCACGTTCATATTATTTTCATTTAGATTTTATTATTTTGGCAATCTATTTTTTTATTTCCAAAAAACAAAACCCCAAAACCAAATATTTTCCTACATTTGAAAGAAATAATTGTTTTTCTTTTCTTATCATTGTAACCAAAAAATATACTCAAGCTAAAATGGTTTATGTCGTAAAACGAACATTCCTGTTCGTTTCGGTGGCGAACAAGAATGTTCGCCGTACAAATTCAATTTGGTTTGAGTATAGCATATTTTTGTCCAAAAAATAGATACATCATGAGGCAAATTCAGTTTAGAGAGGCTTTGCGTGAGGCAATGTCGGAGGAAATGCGGAGAGATTCAAGCGTTTTCTTGATGGGCGAAGAAGTAGCCCTATATAATGGTGCATACAAAGTAAGTCAGGGAATGCTTGATGAATTTGGCGAAGATCGCATTCTGGATACTCCCATTGCCGAATTGGGTTTTGCGGGAATCGGTGTTGGTGCGGCTATGAATGGCACACGCCCAATTATCGAGTTTATGACTTTCAATTTTTCCTTAGTGGCTATAGATCAGGTCATCAATGCCGCCGCTAAAATGCTTTCCATGTCGGGCGGTCAATACGGAGTACCGATTGTTTTCAGAGGACCTACGGGCAATGCAGGGCAATTAGCGGCGCAACATTCGCAAAATTTCGAAAACTGGTACGCCAACTGTCCAGGGCTGAAAGTGGTAGTGCCTTCGAACCCCTACGATGCCAAAGGCTTGCTCAAAACCGCTATTCGTGATAACGATCCTGTGATTTTTATGGAATCGGAAGTGATGTATGGCGACAAAGGCGAAGTACCTGAAGAGGAATATTTGATACCAATTGGCGTAGCCAACATTGTCCGCACAGGCACAGATGTTACGATTGTTTCGTTTGGCAAACTCATGAAATTGGCTTTGCAAACGGCAGACGAAGTGGCTAAAGAAGGAATTTCGGCAGAAGTGATTGATTTGCGCAGTGTTCGCCCTATTGATTACGCTACTTTGATCAATTCTGTTAAAAAAACCAACAGAATGGTCATTATCGAGGAGGCATGGCCGCTTTCGTCCATCTCGACAGATTTGGCGTATAACGTTCAGCGTCAGGCATTTGACTATCTCGATGCCCCCATTATCCGTATCAATTCGATGGACGTGCCTGTACCCTACGCCCCTACTTTGTTAGAAGCTGTTTTGCCAAACCTCAAACGTTCGGTTGCGGCAGTCAAACAAGTTTTGTATAAATAAGTTTCTGTAGCATAGCCTTCAGGCTGTGCTACAAACCATTTACGCCCTTGCAGGTCTTTTGACCTGCAAGTTTTGTACTTTATTCTTTCTTTTTTTAAATTCATGAACAAAGATTCCGAAAATTCCAATCAGATCAGCATCGAGTTGCCCGAAGACGTAGCCGATGGCATTTATTTTAATTTAGCCATGATTTCGCATTCCGAAAGCGAATTTTTTTTAGATTTTATTCGCCTTGCGCCTGCTGTTCCTAAGGCAAAAGTAAAATCAAGGGTTTTTACTTCGCCCGAAAATGCCAAGCGTTTGCTCATGGCTTTGCGCGACAATATTGAAAAATATGAGGCAACTTTTGGAAAAATCCAAACCAAATCTGAACCACCTGTGTATCCCATGAATTTCAGTGGAACGGTAGGAGAGGCTTAAAAAAAGGGTTAAAAATCAATAATATGACCAAAGAAACGACAAATTGCTTAATCATTGGTTCGGGACCTGCGGGCTATACGGCGGCTATTTATGCCGCCCGCGCAGGTCTGAAACCTATTTTATATCAAGGCACACAACCTGGTGGGCAACTCACGATTACGAACGAAGTCGAGAACTATCCTGGCTATCCGCATGGCAAACAAGGACCCGACATGATGATGGATTTTCAGGCTCAAGCCCAACGTTTTGGGACTGATATTCGGATTGGCATGGCAACGGCTGTCGATTTTTCGGCTTATCCGCCAAAAGTAACCATTGATGAGGATCACGAAATTACGGCATATTCGGTGATTGTTTGCACAGGTGCTGCCGCCAAATGGTTAGGTTTGCCTTCCGAAGAACGCCTGAACGGTCGTGGAGTTTCGGCTTGTGCGGTTTGTGATGGCTTTTTTTACAGAGGACAAGAGGTTGCCGTAGTAGGTG
>JAAFHK010000531.1 GCA_013297565.1 Cytophagales bacterium | reverse complement strand
GTTCTTCTTGGTGTTTTTTTAGCAAAAAAAAGCCTATTTCTTCCGTTTTTTGCCTTTCAAAACCCAATTTCTCACCCAAAACAAGCCATGAAGCAAGAAAATTTTGCATAATCCTGAATGTAAAACGCCCTCTTAGGGTGTGGTATGGTAAATTATTGAAAATCAAATAATTACACACCCTGAAGGGCGTGTTACCCAAAAATGCCTTAATTTCCAATTTTTTCCTTTGCCCAAAAAACAATTTTGGCAACTTGTTCCTCAAAGCTAAGAGTTGAGGTATCCAAAACAACCGCATCTTCGGCTTGGCGCAAAGGACTATCGGCACGCGAAGTATCAATATGATCTCGTTTCTCGAAATTATCAATAATTTCTTGCAAATCGACCGTTCCTTGTTTCTCCAAAAGTTCGGCTTGGCGGCGTTTAGCCCGCACGACCACATCGGCAGTCATAAAAACTTTCAGTTCAGCTTCTGGAAAAACCACCGTCCCAATGTCGCGCCCGTCCAAAACCACGCCCTTGTTTCGCCCCAAATTTTGCTGTTGGGCTACCAAAAAACGGCGCACGTCCGAAATAGCGCTTACTTGGCTTACTTCTTCGGAAACGTACATTTTGCGAATTTCCTGCTCTACATTTTCTCCGTTTAGGTAGGTATCCATGTGTTGGTTGGCATCATTATACCGAAACGAAATCTCTATTTTCGCAAGTGCTTTTCGAATTTCGTACAGATTTTGCAAAGGAACGACATTTTGGGCAAAAAATAAGGTTACTGCCCTGTACATAGCGCCCGTATCCAAATACGTATAATCGAGGGCTTTGGCGAGGGCTTTAGCGGTACTGCTTTTTCCGCAACCCGAATACCCATCAACCGCCACAATAATTTTTTTCATAATTTTGTAACATAGGCTTTAGCCTTTACAGATCAAAATTGTACCATACGCTTTAGCGTGTGGCTTTAAAACGCCTCCCCATTCATTTCGACCGCCAAAAGCGTATTTTTGAGCAAAGAAGTAATGGTCATAGGCCCCACGCCCCCAGGCACAGGCGTAATAAAACTGCATTTTGGGGCAACCGCTTCGAAATCCACATCACCTTTTAGCACAAACCCTTTCGGTTTCGAGGCATCAGGTACTCTTGTAGTCCCCACATCAATTACGACAGCCCCCTCTTTGACCATATCCGCTTTTACAAATTCGGGTTTGCCCAAAGCCACAATCAAAATATCGGCTTGCAAAGTTTCCGCTTTCAGGTTTTGCGTTCGGCTGTGCGTAAGCGTTACTGTACAATTCGCATTATGGGCGTTTCGAGCCATCAAAATACTCATCGGAGTCCCGACAATGTTACTGCGTCCCATGACCACACATTTTTTTCCTTCGGTTTTAATTTGGTAGAAATCAAGGAGTTGCATAATTCCGTAGGGCGTAGCAGGCAAAAAAGTAGGCTGATTCAACATCATTTTTCCCAAACTCACAGGGTGAAAACCATCAACATCTTTGCGAGGATCGATAGCCAAATTGATGCGTTCTTCGGAAATTGTTTTGGGCAAAGGCAACTGAACAATGAAGCCATCAATTTCTGGATTTTGGTTCAAATCTTCCACCACATTCAAGAGTTCGCCTTCGGTAATCGTATCAGGAAAGCGCAAAAGCGTAGAACGGAAACCGACTCGCTGGCAAGCCGCCACCTTATTTTTTACGTAGGTTTCGCTACCGCCATCATTCCCAACCAAAACTGCCGCCAAATGGGGTATTTTTTTGCCTGCGGATTTCCGCCAACTCACCACTTGGGCAATTTGATCTTGGATCGATTCGGCTACTTTTTTGCCGTCAATAATTTGCATACTATTTCGTAGGTTTTTGAAAAATTCGTATAAAAATAAATAAAAAAGCCGTTTTGCTACAAAAAATAACACACCTACTCACTTTATCATAAGTGCCATATTGCAAGTAAGCATTATGTTTTCTTCGGTTTGAGATCCAAGTGGTTCAATAATATCAGTGTAAAGTGTATTGCTGTCCGAAATCAGTTGCCAAAATTCTTGTCCAAATTAAAACAAACTGAATTTTGTTTGTTCTTTTTGTACAATTTGATTTTTAAATTTTGGAATAAACTCAAAATCGCAACAATCTAAATATCTTGAATAAGGTATTTGATTACTCTTTTCTCTCTTTGGGTCATAGTTATTTTCGTGAAAATCTATTAAGGTTTTCCCAGCCACATAACCTAAACCAATAGGAACAGCATTACCTATCTGCTTATAAATATCTGTAAGTTTACCCTGAAATTTCCAACTATCAGGAAATTGCTGAATACGAGCATACTCCTGAACAGATAAAGCACGCATTTCTGTTGGGTGGGCTAATAAAGTGGCATTCATTATTGGACTTGTGAGCAAAGTAGGTGAAGGTTCGAAAAAAGACAAACGTCTAAAGAAACCTGTTTTCCCTCCTACTAACTCAAAAGAATTTCCCATTGCTTCTTTTTGAACTTCTATGGGTAAATCACGCCAATTTTGCCCCTCATTTAGATAAGTTAAATACTTTTTTATTCTTTGTGGAATTTCTAAATAATTATGCTCTATATTTTCAAGTCCTTCAAAAGCCTCCTTCAAGGGAGTCCATTTTTTACCTGTTTCTTTTCCTGTTTGGCTATGCGTAGGATTTGGCAAAGGTATTCTACCTTTTTTACTCCCAAAAATAATTACCCTTTCTCTTGCTTGTGGAACACCATAATTTGCGCTGTTAAATAATGTAAAACTTAGATGATAGCCTAATTTCTTAAATTCATTCCAAAGAAAATACATAATACTACCTTGC
>JAAFHK010000053.1 GCA_013297565.1 Cytophagales bacterium | reverse complement strand
CTCGAAAAATGGTTTGCTGAAAAAGTAGAAGGCAAAAATGGCAATGATAACAAGTTATACAACTTGGTCTGGGACGGGGAGGAGCATCACGCAAAAGTGGTTGCGTTCAAGCCCAATCACTACATCAAATTCCAATTCATTCCTGAAAGCGAAAAAGATAAAAAAGACCCTTCTTACTTGGATTTTCGCCTCGAACACAACGCCCTCACGAACAGCATATTTTTGAAAATTATTGATTACTCGGAAATGACCAACTTAAGCGAACTCAAAGAACTTTGGGACACTTTGGCTGAAAATCTCCGAGCTTCCTTATTTTACTAAACGTTTCATTAAGCCCGTTTTAGGAGTTCCTCCCCAACGAGTTTTACGGCATCGGCAGTCAGAGGCTTGGTTAAAAACTTGATTACCAATTTGTTATTGATAATTTTGTCAATATCGCGCTTATTGTCAGAACTTGATAAAATAATGATTTTGCATTTGTCTTTGATATTGGCAGGAAATTTCTCGAACTCAAACAAAAACACAAAACCATCAACAATGGGCATATTGATGTCCAAAAAAATCAAATTAGGTATTTTTTCGATATTGTTCCGGTTTTCCTCCAAATATTCCAAAGCACTTTTGCCCGAATTTTTGATTTCAATTTGCTGCGCAAAATGCGTCAATTGAATAATACGCTTGCTAATAAAATTGTCTGTATCGTTATCATCGACCAGCATAACTAAATCAATGGCAGAAGTTTCCATAGTGTTTTTGTTGCGTGATTTGTAAATATTTTCGCAATTTTACACTTTTTTTGCATTTTTTGCCATAAAAGGAAAATTATTTTTTGTAAAAAAAATATTACGCCTTTGCGAGTAGAAACACCCGCAAAGGCGTAATATTTTCTACCAATATTTAACGCCTACGGCGTTATGAGCAGCTATTTGGTAAGAGCTGATCCGAATTAATAGTAGCTTTTTATGTAAAAAATATCAATTATTTTAATTTCGACAGAAAAAGTAGTTTTTTTTAAAATAATTTGGTAGTTCAAAAAAACCGTATTACCTTTGCAACGGTAAATGATTAAATACTTAAGAAATTAAGTTAAAAAAACTGAAATGCCAAAAATTATTTGATTTTTGGTATTTTTTAGACCATAAAAATCTATTAATCCAATAGAATATATAATAACTATTTGTTTTATAAGTTTTTAATATTATGGAAACGCAAACGGTTTTATCGGGTTACGAACAGGCTGAAATTTTGCAAAAAGCGGTTGATTCGCTAAATGTTACAGCCGCACTTCGGTATTTGGCAGAAAAGTTTGCTGGGCAGATTACGTTTTCGACAAGTTTTAGTTTCGAAGACCAGATCATTACCCACGAAATTTTGGCTCACGAAATTGGAATCGAGATTTTTACCTTAGATACAGGGCGTTTGTTTGCCGAAACCTATTCGGTCTGGAGCAAAACGAACGATTATTATAATGCAAAAATTAAAGCCTATTATCCACAAGCGGCTGATTTAGAGGCTTTTATCAACCAAAAAGGCATTAATGCTTTTTATGAATCCGTAGAGAATCGCAAAAGTTGTTGTCATATCCGAAAAGTAGAGCCTTTGCAAAGGGCTTTGAAGGGCAAAAAATTGTGGGTTACGGGCTTGCGTGCCGACCACTCGCCCGAACGGAGTAATTCGCAAAGTGTAGAATGGGACGAAAAAAATCAGTTGATCAAATTTCACCCGCTTCTGCATTGGAAAACCGAAGAATGTTGGGAGTACATCAATATGAACCGAATCCCCTACAATCCTCTGCACCAAAAAGGTTTCGTAAGCATCGGTTGTTCGCCTTGTACGCGGGCAATCCAAATTGGCGAAGATTTTAGGGCAGGACGCTGGTGGTGGGAAGATCAAAGCAAAAAAGAGTGCGGTTTGCACACCAAATAAAACTTCATCAGTCTGTAGCATAGGCTTTAGCCTGTGCAGATACAACAGGCTAAAGCCTATGTTACAAAAATAAAAACATTTGTCAATTATGCAAAATTACCAATTAAATCATCTTGACCAATTAGAGTCCGAAGCAATCTACATTATGCGTGAGGTAGCGGGACAATTTGAAAAACCTGCTTTGCTTTTTTCGGGTGGCAAAGACTCGATTGTGCTTGTGCATTTGGCACTCAAAGCCTTCCGCCCTGGGCGTTTGCCGTTTCCTTTGGTTCATGTCGACACAGGGCATAATTTTGAGGAAGTATTGCAATTTCGGGATTATTTGGCAAATAAACTTGGCGAAAAATTGATCGTCCGCAAAGTAGAGGACACGATCCAACGCCAACACCTGACCGAACCCAAAGGCAAATTTGCAAGCCGCAATGCGTTGCAGACTTACACCTTGCTCGAAACGATTGAAGAATTTGGTTTTGATGCCTGCATTGGCGGGGCAAGACGTGATGAGGAAAAAGCAAGGGCAAAGGAACGTATTTTTTCGGTGCGTGATGAGTTCGGGCAATGGAATCCGAAATTGCAACGCCCTGAACTTTGGAATACGTATAACGGAAAAGTGGCAAAAGGCGAAAATGTAAGGGTTTTCCCGATCAGTAATTGGACAGAACTTGATGTTTGGAATTATATCAGACGTGAAAATATCGAATTGCCGAGCATTTATTTTGCTCACGAACGCACTTGCGTAGAGTTCCAGAACCAATTAGTTGCCCTTTCCGAATTTGTGCAACTCGAACCTTCGGACAAAGTAGTCAAAGTAGGCGTTCGCTACCGCACCGTAGGCGACATGACCTGTACTGCCGCTGTGCCTTCGCAAGCCCGCACCCTCGACGAGGTCATCAACGAAATCACCGTAACCCGCACCAGCGAACGAGGCGAAACCCGCATAGACGACCGCGCTTCGGAAGCGGCAATGGAAGACAGGAAAAGAAACGGGTATTTTTAAACTACATTTTTTTACCACAAGGACACAAGAGCCACAAGGAACAGCCCTATAAATTTTTAATTTTAGAAAAAAACTATTTTTGTAATATTCACCACAAACAAAAACCACAAGGCTGTTTCTTGTGGCTCTTGTGTCCTTGTGGTGGAAAAATACACACAAAAACATTTCTAAAATATGGACATACTACGATTTATTACGGCGGGAAGTGTAGATGATGGTAAAAGTACGCTAATTGGGCGTTTGTTGTACGATAGCAAAAGCATTATGGTCGATCACCTCGAAACGCTTGAAAAACAAAGCAAAAACAAAAACGAGGACGGTATCGATTTGGCATTGCTTACGGACGGTTTGCGGGCGGAGCGCGAACAGGGCATTACTATAGATGTGGCGTACAAATATTTTACGACTCCCAAACGCAAGTTTATCATTGCTGATGCCCCTGGTCATGTGCAGTATACGCGAAATATGGTTACGGGGGCTTCCAATTCCGACCTGATCATTATCCTTGTCGATGCGCGGCATGGCGTAGCAGAACAAACCCGCCGCCATACTTTGATAGCCTCTATTTTGGCAATTCCGAATGTGGTTGTAGCGGTCAATAAAATGGATTTGGTCGGGTTTTCGGAAGATGTTTTTAATAATATTTTGATCGATTATCATGCCCTGATCAAAGACATGAATTTCAGAAGTGTCCAATTTATTCCGCTTTCAGCACTGAACGGTGATAATATTGTCGAAAAATCGGAAAAAATAACGTGGTACGAGGGCGTTTCGCTGTTGGATTATTTGGAAACGATTCCGTTGGAAAATGCGATCAATTTGGAAATTTCCCGCTTTCCTGTGCAGTACGTAGTGCGTCCGCAAACCCCAGAATTGCACGATTACAGGGGCTATGCAGGGGCTATTCGAAGTGGGATTTACCGAGTGGGCGATAAAATTCAGGTTTTGCCTTCGGGTTTGGAAAGTACAATCACGAAAATAGAAATTGGAGAAAAAGAAGTGCAGGAAGCCTTTGCTCCGCAAAGTGTGATTTTACATTTGGCTGACGATATTGATATTAGTCGCGGGGATTTGATTGTGCGGACAGAGGAAAACAACCAACCTACCCTTTCCAAAGAAATTGAGGCAGTTTTATGCTGGATGGACGACAGCAAACCGCTTGCGAAAGGCAATAAATATTTGTTACAACTCAATACTCGAACGGTTCGGGCAATCGTACAGGAGGTCGAATACAAAATAGATGTTCATTCTTTAGAAAAAATACAAGCCCCCGAAAAAGTGCTTTTGAACGATTTGGTGAAGGTAAAACTCAAAACGGCTCAAGTCTTGGCTTATGACTCGTACAAAACTTTGCGGGAAAACGGCGGGGCGATCCTCATTGACGAAACCAGCCATACGACCGTTGGGGCGTGTATGTTGGAATAAAAAAGCGATGATGTTGAAAAAAAAGATTCAAAATGATAAACCTAAAAATGCGTTACAGGTGCGATTAATTTTTTATTTGATAATAAATAGCTCCCCCACAATTATCTGTATTGGCGCCTGTAACACTTCGCAAACAATTATTTTCTTTCCGCCACCGCAAAACGCCCAAAAAAGCAAAAATAATGGCTTCTTTGAAATCCAAAATACTGCGGTCTGCGGGAACTTCGACCCGCACAGGCGAACAATAAGAAGCAATCATTTCGGTAAGAAAAATATTTAATCCTCCTCCGCCTGTAATCAAAATGGTTTCGTCTTTGTCGCCACTATTAGGCAAAGAAAGGGCAATCTGGAGAGCAATGTGATGTATAAAGGTACAAAGTTTGTCCTCAACAGGTATCTCATAACTATCGATAATAGGCATAACATATTCCAAAACCCATTCTTTGCCAATCGATTTGGGGTACGGTTTTTGATAAAAATCCAAGTCATTGAGTTTTTTCATCAAATCTTTATTTACGTTCCCATTTCGTGCCGCCATACCACTTTCGTCAAACTCTTTTCCCAAGCCTACCCGTGCCAATTTGTTCAAAACAATATTGACAGGACAAATATCAAAAGCTACACGCCGAATGCCATGCTCGAAAGAAATATTGGCGATTCCTCCCAAATTAAGGCAATATTTGTAATCATGAAACAGCAAGCGATCTCCAATAGGCACAAGCGGCGCACCCTGTCCGCCCAGCGCCACATCGAGAGTCCGAAAATCACAAACTACAGGATATTGGCAAATCGCCGCTATCATAGCTCCACTGCCTACTTGTGTGGTAAGTTGGATGTCGGGCTGGTGAAAAATGGTATGCCCATGCGAGGAAACAAAATCAGGAATTAGCTCATTTCGATCAATAAAATCGCTTACTTTTTCGCCAAAATATCGTCCCAAATCCACATCAAAACGAGCATATTGCAAGGCAGTTTCGCGCTCCACACGCGCCAAGCGTTTTTTCCAATCCAAAGAATATGAAACCGTTTCGGCGGCTAAGAGTTTGAAAGTCCAATGTTGGTTTTCGTACTCAAAACGGCAAAAGGCAATATCCAAACCATCGAGGGAAGTGCCTGACATTAAGCCAACTACATGATAAATTTCTTTCATACGCAACAAGCGTGGGACTGTCTAAATCTTTTTCAAAAAACTCTAACGGGTTAGCAATTATTGGTTTAATTCGTTACGCAGTTGTTCTATTTGTTCAACTGTTAGTTTTGTATGTTTTGCTATTTTTTCGTTAGACTCGTTGTCTGCTAACATAGATTTAGCAAATTCAATATTCCGTTTCTCAATAACAAGCATTTCTCTTGCTACTTCGTCTGTTTCACGCATACGTGCATATTCGTAAGCCTCTAAATCCTCTTTTTCCAAGTATGCTGGTCTGCCTCTCTATACGCCGATTTTAAACCTTCATCATCTAAACCTGATGGAATTAAGGTTAAATTTTCCGCATTTTTGATAAAATAAACCCATTTTTCTACCAAATTTTGCAGTTGTTCCTCTGTTTTGTTGAATTTGGGCAATTCTATAAAGTTAAAATCCAAGTCTTTGAGTTTATGTTCTCCTGTTTCAGCATCTAAAATTAAATGCCTTGATAGATAGTTTTCTCCTTTTAAAAAAGTAAAATTTAAGATACCAATAAAAATAGTTGGCTTTAATTGATAATAATTTTCACCTGAATTAAGTTGGGTGGAATAAGATTTGGCACTGTAAAAAACTACTCTTTTGGCAAAACCAATTTTGTCCGTAACCTGCATTTCAACAATATATTCATTGCCTGATTTATCTCGTGCCTTCACGTCTAAAATGGTAGATTTTGCACCCAAGACAATAGGTAATTGATAAGGGTTAAGAATTTCAACCCAAGTAATTTTTTTGTTGTTTTCTAATTTCAAAACTGCGTTAAGAAAAGAAATTAAAATTTCTTTCTTATTTTCGTTCCCAAAAATTTTGCGAAAAGCAATGTCATTTTTTATGTCTGCGAATTGCATAGTTTTATCGATAAAATTCTATCTGCAAACTTACGAAAAAATAAAAGCATTCATATTGAGATGACTTGCTTTTTGCGTTGATCGTGTATTTTTTATAATTGTGCCTAACTTGACAAATATACGCAATAAACGAAGTAAAAAACAAATGTAAGTACCTATCTTTTGCCCCCTCAAAATATTTTTTAAATAACTAACAATTTAAAAATAAATAAATTTATATTTTGTTGAACATTTTTTTATTTTTGTAACAAAAAGTTGTTTTACCCTTAAACAAAACTTATATGAAAATTTTAAAAATTGTCGGCATTACTTTCGGAGTGATTGTTTTGCTTTTGTTGCTCCTTCCTGCGGTGCTTCCTTCGGGTTATACCGTAGAGAGAAGCCTTACTATAGACCGCCCTACGGAAGTTGTTTTTCCAAAAGTGGCTGATTTTGAACAATTTACCCAGTGGGATCCTTGGTCGCCCCAAGACCCGCAAGGGACGAAATCGCTAACAGGAACAGCAGGGGAAATTGGGGCAAAATGGGCTTGGAAAGGCGAAATAATAGGGACAGGAAGCATGACGCTGATGGGAGTTGAAGCCAATAAAAACTTGCTTTTCAAATTGCAGTTTGATGAGCCGTTCAAATCCATAGCCGACAATACTTTTACGTTTGAGAATTTGGGAGGAAAAACGAAAGTAACGTGGAAAATGACTGTAACCGAAACGGATTACTTTAGCCGCTACATGAACCCCATGATGGACGGAATGTTGGGCAAAGATTTTGAAACGGGGCTTAATTCGCTGAAAATGCTTTGTGAAAAATAAAATTTTGGGAACGTTTATAAGGCTTTGAACCTTATAAACGTTCTTTTTTTGAAAATTAAGGCTTATTTTCCAAAACTTTTGCCAATGCCCACACTGATTATGAAAAACCAATTAGAATTACCGAATTGGTTCAAAACACGATAAACGTTATTGGGTGAAAGTTCATCTCGCCAATCTGTAGAGTTGTAAATATGCATACCTGGGCGGAAAAATAAACCTTTTCGACTTTGCCTACGGTAATTGAGTTGAATACTGTACATATTGGCTATTTTTCCTTTGTATCCTATGGGATTCCGTTCTGTAGAACTATAAATAGGACGATAAACCCAGCTGGGGGTGATACCCAAACCTATTTCTGCAAAATGCTTATGTTTTCCATACATAAAATTAATTTGCAAGGGAAGACTAAATTGATACCGAGTCCAATCTGTATGATATTCTGTAAAATATCGTGTATCTTACCACCTTCAAAACTCACCGTATCTATACTGTAAATATGAGGGGCTATCCCAAAACCGACTCGATAGGATAACTTAAATCGTTTTTTTTGATAAAATATCCGATCATAATTGATAAAGCCTGGTCCCAATATATCAATGAATATCGTGTTTTTGGGAAAAATTGTATTCAAGCTGTCTTGATTTTGGGCGTAGCCTGAAAAACAAGATAGAAAAGCCAAAAGAAAAAAGAGTTTTTTCATGGGAATTAAAAGAAATTAAGCATAAAAATATAAAAAAACCTTATCAAGCAATGGCAAGGCTGTGAAAATTACTTTTTACCAAAACTTTTGCCGATGCCCACACTTACAATAAAAAGCCAATTAGAATTACCAACTTGGTTTAGCACTTTATATTTGATATGAGGAGAAAGGTTATTTCGCCAATCTGATGAAGTCCAAAAATGAATACCTGGGCGGAAAAACAAACCTTTTCGACTTTGCCTACGGTAATTGAGTTGAATATTATACTGATTAGTTAGTTGACCGATATGATCAATAGGATTAAGATTATTCAAAACATAAATAGGAAAATAAACCCAGCCAGGAGTGATACCTAAGCCTATTTCTGCAAAATGTTTCCTCTCCCCATACATAAAATTAATTTGCAGAGGAAAAGCGCATTGATATTTAGTCCAATCAAGGTAATAATCTGTAGTAAAACGTGCTTTACCTTGATAAAAAGTTTTAGTTTCTACCTCATAACCATGGGGGAATACGGCAAAACCTAAACGATAAGATATTTTATAACGTTTTTTTTGATAGAATATCTGATCATAATTCCAAGAAAGATCACCCTGTCCAAGCATGTCAACAAATATGGTATTCTTAGGAAAAACGGCATTCAAGCTGTCTTGATTTTGGGCATAAGTCGAAAAGTAAGGTATAAAAATAAAAAGAAAGATTAATTTTTTCATGGGAATAAGTACGATTTTAATTAATTAATAACAATAGGGTTTGGCAAGCCACCATCACCTGAAAAGCTAACAACGCCTGTGATATTGTAGTCATTTTGATGCGAAGCAGAGTGATAAACATTGGCGGCAGGCCATCCTGATGTACTCACTGAACCACCCAGATAATTTGTACTTACCGTAATACCTAAATTAAAGGTTTGGGCTTCGGCTTCCCATGTTATATTTGGTAGATACCAGTATGGATTAACAATAACTGTTTTTTCGTTTTGTTTGGCGCTGGCATTAAGGGTTTGGGTAACGTTGTAGCCAATAATAGGCGGATCGTTTTTCAAACAATTAAAGCTTTGGGGCGCGCGCCACCACAATCATAGATAGGGGTATAAGTGTTATAGATATTCACACAACCATACACTTTTCTAACCGAATATCCCAAACTACCAGTGTTATTAGGCGGATTGTCGTATTCTCCATAGGCACAAGCACTAAAACTTAAGGCTTCTGCACGTCCGCCTTGAGAATTTCTTTGAGAGAAAGTTTTGAGGATTTTTTTGACTACAATACCGTTTTGGGTATCATCTTGAGTAGCTTTTTTGAAAGCCTGAACTTTATCCTTTTTGTCGGCAGGCATAACTTTCATATAATCCATTGTATATTGGAACAAATAACGCCCTACTTTTACTATGCCCTCTTTGTTCAGTACAGTGGCAAGTGTTGGATCGTACAGATTGAGTTCTGGATTACCATGTTCGTCGGAAAGGAACATATTGACGTGTTGCTTGGCAAAATCTGACTGAGGACTTAGATTTTTAGGCAGGTTTTTGGCAATTTCTGCGGTCATGTTTTTACGCAACCATTCGTGATATTTTGCATTTTCAGCAATAGCTGTTTCAAAATAATTACGCATAGATCGGAAACCTAAATTTTCTTCCCAAGCGTTTAGTTCGGAAGCATTTTTACTGGGCAGGTTTCGCATAAATTCCTCATAAACAGCGGGATTGGCAAACTCCAGATACTCCCCATTGAATTTTATACCTGCGGTTTTTGCTTCTTTTCTTGCTCCGTCCGCTATCTGGGGAGCAAATTCTTGAGGATTGAGGTTTTCTGGCTGACAGCCCAACAAAGCTACTACAAATCCCGTTAGCATAAGTTTGGCAAACGATCTAAGGTGTGTGTGTAGAAACACGATTAAAATAATTCATAAAACGAATTTTTGTTTAATTGATAAAATATAAAAGAATGGCACAAAAGTAAGAATTGTTTTTTATAAAGCAAGAATTTAGGCAATAAAAAGTTAAAATATACGAAAAATACAATAAAATTACACAAATAAGGGAAAGATTCTTGGTTAAATACAAGACTATTCTTGCGTTTTTATCAAAAAAGGGCAAACAGTTTCTAAGAATATTGCCTAATTTTGTATAAAACCTAAAACTAAACTTCTATGCTCCGCCCCATTGCTATTTTATTGCTGTTTTTATGCTTTTTTCATCATATTTTGGCACAAAATACTGATTCAGGTGTTTTTCTGATCAAACGCATTTCGAATCCTATTACGATTGATGGGGTCTTGGACGAAGCCATTTGGAAAGAAGCTCAAGTCGCCCAAAATTTTTATCAATATTTTCCCTACGACACCTCAAAAGCCATTACGAAAACAGAAATTCGCTTGGCTTATGATGATAACTTCCTCTATATCAGTTCAGTATCTTTTGACAGCCTCAAAGGCGATTATTACATAGCTTCGCTTCGAAGGGATTTTAGGGGAGGGTCTAATGACGGAATTAGCATTGTGATTGATCCTTTTCAGGATCGACAAAATGGGTTTCTTTTTGGCATTAGTCCAGCAGGAGTGCAGCGCGAGGGCTTGGTGGTAAGTGGTTCAGAAGAATCTTTAGATTTGTCTTGGGACAACAAATGGTATTCCGAAGCACGAATCGAAAACGGTCGTTGGGTTTCAGAAATGGCTATCCCTTTCAAAACTCTGCGCTTCAAAGAGGGTTCGCAGCGCTGGAACATGAATTTTTATAGACTTGACAGCAAAACTAACGAAAGAAGCACATGGTGCAAAATTCCTCGAAATATGGAACTTTTTGCTTTGGCTTATGCGCAGGAGGTCATGTTCGAAAAACCCCTCAAAAAAACAGGCAGCAATGTATCGATCATTCCGTATTTGGGGGGCGGAGCCTCGAAGGACTACAGGACTGATGCCCCAAGCAAAAGTACCTTTAATATTGGGGCTGACGCAAAAATTGCGGTTACTTCCTCCTTAAATTTGGATTTGACCGTTAATCCTGATTTTTCCCAAGTCGAAGTAGATCAGCAAGTTACCAATCTTGACCGTTTCGAAATATTTTTTCCCGAACGCCGCCAATTTTTTTTAGAAAATGCCGATTTGTTCTCTAATTTCGGTTTTCAAAGAATGAGACCGTTTTTTTCGAGGCGAATTGGGGTGGCGCGGGATCAAAGCACTGGGCAAAATTTGCAAAATAAAATTTGGTTCGGGGCAAGACTAAGCGGACGGATCGACAAAAATTGGCGGGTAGGTTTGCTCAATATGCAAGCCGCTAAAGACGAGGCGATTGGTTTGCCATCGATGAACTATACGGTCGGGGTGGTGCAACGCAAAATGTTTACCCGATCCAATTTGGCAGCTATTATAGTCAATAAACAAAATTTTTTAGACCAAAATTCCGACCTTACCCTAAATTCCAGCCAATACAACCGCCTTTTAGGGCTGGATTATAATTTGGCTTCGGCAGACAATAAATGGACAGGCAAACTTTTTTATCATCATACTTTTTCACCTACCAAGACCCAACAAAACTTTTCGCAAGGTGGAAATATCAATTACAATACCCAAAAATTGTCTTTTGGGGCGACTTATGGTATCATTGGCGAAGATTTTGATGCCCAAGTGGGTTATGTGCCTCGCCGAAACTATCGCTTTGCCAATGCAAACGTTCGTTATAATTGGTTTCCAAAATCCAAAATTATTAACCGTTATGGGGTAGGGGCTTCGGGCAATGTGAATTGGACAAAAGAGTATGGTTATACGGATCGGTCGGTGAGTATGCGTGTGAATATGTCGGCACAAAACAACAGTTATTTCGAAATGGGCGTACAAAACGATTATGTCTATTTGTTTTTCCCCTTTGACCCCACCAATACGGGCGGAAAACAACTCTCCGAAGGTTCGCAACACCGCATGACCTCTGCCTATTTCTTTGGTAGTTCCGATTTCAGGCAACCGCTGTATGGCGAAGGAAATATTTTTGGGGGGCAATATTACAATGGGAATATTTTTGGTTTCAGAGGTACTATCAATTACCGTTTCCGCCAATACGCTATTTTTTCGCTAAGTACCGAACACAACAAAATCAGACTGCCTGAACCCTATGCAAGTGCGGATTTGTGGCTTGTGGGACCTCGGTTTGACATTACCTTTTCGCGAAATTTGTTTTGGACAACTTTTATCCAGTACAACAACCAAATAGACAACATTAACATCAATGCTCGCTTTCAGTGGCGTTTCAAACCTGTTTCCGATCTCTTTGTGGTTTATACCGACAACTATTTTGCCGAACATTTAAAAGTTAAAAACCGCGCCATTGTCCTAAAAATTACTTATTGGTTTAATTTGTAAAATTGGATTGCTCGTAAAACGAACATTCTTGTTCGTTTCGGTGGCGAACAAGAATGTTTGCCATACAAAGCAATTTTGTTTGAGTATAATTTATTAAAAAGTAATGATTTACAAAAACACTCCCATTTCGTTTTTCAATACCTCCCACTTACCACAATCCCCAATTCCTGACAAATATCTCGGTTGATTTGGCTCAAATTGATTTGCCGAATGAGCAATTCCTGCTCCTCATCAGGCGGAAGCGGAATAGTCAATTTTTCTACTGTTTCTTTCATCATTTCCTTGATTACCAATAACTTACGCCGCAAACAATGCTTGTAAAGGGCATCGGGCAATACGTCCGCTTCCGTTTTGGTAACTATTTCGTGCATTTTTTCCCAATTTTCGCTTATCTCATATTTTTCCGTTTCCAAATGGATAATCATGCTCACCGCTTGCGGATCGTTCTGTGTGCTAAAATGATTTTTAAGCCAATCGGCATTAACCTCTATGCCTTCAACCAATTTTTCTTGGTACAATTCCAATATTTTTCGGTATTCTGCCGTATGGTACTCCATTTCGTCAAGTTCCGTAAAAAGGTATTGCCAAACCTTCAGATCGGCATTGAGTGGCATTTGTCCATATTTTAACAAAAGTCTTAAACTTTCTTTTTCTTGGTTTCTGATCGCTTTTTGGAGGTTCGAAAAAGAATGTTCCTCCGTTTTGTTTTTATCCGTTTTTTCAGGCTTTTCGAGCAGTTCCGTTTCGGTCGGAATTTCAAAGTTGTCTTCAAAATTTTCAAAAAACGGCATTTCTGAACCTTGCAACAGCGAATCGAAAGCCGCATCGGGCATATCGAAAGGCGGCGTAATCGTTTTGGAATTTGTCCTTTTATTTTCTTGCTCTTTTTCCTTGTGTTTTTTGTCCTGCTCTTTCAAAAACAGCTTATTTCCTTCACTAATCAGCACTTCTTCCGAAACGCCCAAGAGTTCGCTACACTGTTGATAGAAAACCGAGCGCTTGATGGCATCGGGAATTTTCGAAATACTTTGGACTATTTCCCTGATCGCTGTGGCTTTTTTTAGCGGATCGCCCGCAGAATCCTGCAAATAAAGTTGGGTTTTGAAAGTAATAAAATCTTGATTATGACTTTCCAAAAAAGCCTGAAACGCAATAGAATCCAATTTTTGGCAATAACTATCGGGGTCTTCTCCTTCGGGGAACAAAACGATTTTCACGTTCAAACCTTCCGCCAAAAGCATATCGATTCCCCGCAAAGAGGCTTTGATTCCCGCCGAATCACCATCATACAAAACCGTTACATTTTCCGTAAAACGCCGCATCAAACGAATTTGCTTTTCGGTTAATGATGTTCCTAAAGAAGCCACCACGTTTTGAATCCCCGTTTGGTACATCGAGATCACGTCCGTATAACCTTCGGTTAGGTAACAATTATCCCGTTTTCGAATTTCGTTGCGGGCTTGGAAAAGTCCATAAAGCATTTCGCCTTTGGTATAAACAGGCGTTTCGGGCGAGTTCAGGTATTTGGGTTGTTCATCTTTTTTCAAACTCCTTGCCCCAAAAGCAATCGTTTTTCCTGCCAAATCCAAAATAGGAAAAATCACCCGCCCACGAAACCGATCATAAATTTTGCCTTGTTCGTTCCGCAAAATCAAACCCGACTGTTCCAAAATTTCCTCCACAAACTGCTGATTACGAGCCGTTTGCAGAAAATTATCCCATTGCGGCAGGCTATAGCCCAATTCGAAAGCCTCTACGGTTTGTGGGCTAAAACCGCGCTCTTTGAAATAAGCCTGCCCTACGGAAATGCCTTCAGCGTGCGTTTTTAAAAGGTTTTTGTAGTGATTTTTCGCAAAATTCATGGCAATTAGCACACTTTCCCTTTGGGTTTGGGCTTCTTGCTGTTCGTCCGTTTGGTATTGTTCGTATTCGAGGCTAATGTTGTACTTATTCGCCAAATATTTCAGGGCTTCGGGGTAACTTGCCTTTTCCATTTCCATCACAAAATTTACGGCACTGCCTGCTTTCCCGCAGCCAAAACATTTATAAATTTGTTTGGCTTGGGAAACCGAAAAAGAAGACGATTTTTCGTTGTGAAAAGGACAGCAAGCCCAATAATTTTGCCCCTTTTTTTTCAGGGAAACAAAATCCTGAACCACCTCCAGCACATCGGCTCGTTCCAAAATTTCACTTACACAAGTTGCCGTAATTCGCATAGATATTGTTTTATTTTTATGAAAAAAAGCCTTTTTACTTATAGAAATTATAAATTTTTTGGA
>JAAFHK010000529.1 GCA_013297565.1 Cytophagales bacterium | reverse complement strand
TAATCTTTTAAAAGATTACATCTATTTGATAATCAATAATTTACAATATACTCAAACTGAAATGGTTTTCACGTAGAAACGAAGTTCTTGTTCGTTTCTGTGGCGAACAAGAATGTTCGCCCTACAAATCCATTTTTAATTGAGTGTATATAAAATGTTGATTTTAGAAAGGTTTTTAATATAAAACTATGGCGTATAATAAATTCAAGAAATTGGTACAACTGCGAGAAGAATTAGGGATTAAAGACCTTGTTCGAAAATGGCTACCTTTGTCTGTATCTTTTGACTTTATCAGCCCTACTTTAATAGAAGCCTTAGAAGAAGCCTCTACAGAAGCGCTTACTACCGAAAAAGCCAAATCAGAATATATAGTATACTAAAACGCTTGTAATTTACACTTTTATACTGAAACTAAATTGGTTTATGTCGTAAAACGAAGTTCTTGTTCGTTTCTGTGGCGAACAAGAATGTTCG
Organism: Cytophagales bacterium; assembly: GCA_013297565.1. Classification (GTDB taxonomy): domain Bacteria; phylum Bacteroidota; class Bacteroidia; order Cytophagales; family Thermoflexibacteraceae; genus JAAFHK01. The sequence continues at coordinate 2,346 of JAAFHK010000529.1, read as the reverse complement.
CCTTACAAATTCAATTTTGTTTGATTGAGTATAATTCCCCCCTTTAAAAAGGGGGGATTGTGTTCAGGGCTGAAATTTGTGTAATTTATAAGAGTTTTGCGTATAGTTCTAAAAAATGCGTAAGTCCTAAATAGATATATTTGGTTTTTTTACTAAGTTTCTTCGCAAAATCTCCGCCCGTTCCCTTGACAGATATTTCACAAAAAATAATTGCTGGACACAATGCCCGATACAAAAAACAAAATAGTGCTTGCCTCGCCATTTATTATCATTGGTATAAACTTTATCATCGCCTATCTTTTTGGGCAATTTATGGGAAAATGGGTTTTTATACCCATTATATTAATTGAATGGTGTCTTTTTTTATTTTTCATTATCAAATATACCAGCAAAGAAACAAGAAGTGAATGGTTGCAAAAACCAAAAAATCATTCGCTTGGAATATTTTAGCCTTGATAGTGGGCATTTTTCCGCTTCCGCTGTTCTTAAGGCATTAGGAAACCTTAGCAACGTGGCAAGTTTGGCTTCCTTGGGTCTTGATAGCCTTGATCAACCCTTGGCTTGAAGAATTTTATTGGAGAGGCTTGTTCTCACATTTCACACAATACTGGTCAAAATGGCTTTCAATTCTTTTCACCAGTGCTGTATTTTCAGTAAATCACGCTGTATTCGGACTTAATTCAAACTTGAATAGTGGATTTACAGTTTTATCATTTCAACCTTTATCATGGGACTTATCTGGGCAATCGTTTATCACAAAACGGATAGTTTAAGATGGGTCATTTTTGCCCATTTTTTAGTTGATTTTCTCAACTTGTCGTCAGCCTCATTTTTGGATTTGTACGGAAAAGGAAATTGGTAAAATATAAAACCGTCTGCCGAAAGGGCTTTTGCTCTGTTTTTTGTCAAATCTTTTTTGTTAGCAATTATTTTATTAACACACTACAACAAATGAAGTTTTTATCAACGGTACTATTTTTGTTTTTTTCGGTCATTTTTACCTCTTTTTCGCAGTCTTTAATCGTGGGCATTCCAAGTGCCGATATTGCCGAGAAACATCATTTAGAATTCACGCACGAAACACAATGGAACTTTTGGGAGAAGCCCAATAAATGGAATAGTTTTAATTTTATGTGCTACGGTATAGGAAACAATGCCGAACTTACCTTGACACGTAATAATTTGGACAACGAGTCATCTAAAAATTTGGCTTTGGGTTTTGGCGCAAAAAAAGTATTTAATATTTTTGAAAGCACACCTGATTGGGAGCATAAAGTGGTTTTAGGCACAAATTTTTTATACTCAACCCAGCGAAGTGATCTTGGCTTTTGGAGCTATGCCCTGTACAGCCTAAGAATACCACAGACCAGAACGCGCTTGACAGGCGGATTTAGCTACGGAACTTCGCATACCTACGGTTTTCGTACAAGCCTTGTCAATAATGTTGAAATGCAAACATCAAACAATATCGGCACTTTTTTAATTGCGTTCGAACAACCTTTAACCAGGCTACTTAGTTTCATAGCGGATTGGTATTCAGGAACACACGCCCTTGCCGCCCTAATTCCTGCCATGCAATACGATATTGGACATCACGTTTAGATCGTTGGTTACAAGCCAATAACAAGGAGAGTGGCGGCGATGCCCTAATTCTTGAATTTATGATAAACATTCCAACAAAGAGAAAGAACCATTAATCAAGGTCTTTTCAAAACTGGGGAAGATGTGGCAAAAATTGAACATATACTTTAAACCGTATAGATGTAATCTTTTCAAAATATTACATCTATTTGATAATCAATGATTTACAATATGTAAAATGTTGATTTTAGAAAGGTTTTTAGTATAGAAATATACTCGACCTTTGCGCTTCGCATCTTCTCCTTTTTACAAACCAAAAATAGATTTTAATTCCGTAGCTTCTTCGGGCTTCATGCGCCCTGCCAAAACCAAACGCAACTGTCTGCGGCGCAAAGCGCTGGCATAGAGTTCTTTTTCCTGATCGGTTTCGGGCAGAACTTCAGGCACTGGAATCGGGCGACCTGTCTGATCTACGGCTACAAAAGTCATAAATGCCTTGTTCGACACAAAACTCCGCCCCGCAGGAATATCTTCAGCCGCTACTTCTATATAAATTTCCATCGAGGAATTAAACGCACGTGTAACCTGTGCCTTTAGCGTAATTACACAGCCCAATTTGATAGGTTCGGAAAACGAAACATTATCGACCGAAGCCGTAACCACTATCCTGTTCGAGTGGCGCTGGGCGCAGATTGCCGCCGCAATATCCATCAAGTGCATGATGCGCCCACCCATCAAATTATTTAGCGGATTGGTGTCATTGGG
>JAAFHK010000528.1 GCA_013297565.1 Cytophagales bacterium | reverse complement strand
GGCGAGATCAAATACGAACTGTGGGATCAGTTTGGGATTCCTATGCCCGACAATGACCGTTTGATCAATGACGTGGCGGCGTTTAATTTTATGATGAAACAATTTTTCTTTTTTTTGGCAGAAGAAAAAGAATTTGTAGAAAAAAATAAAATTATAGGACATTTTCATGAATGGATGGCGGCAATTCCGATTGCTTTTATCAAAAAATTTAATTTACCTTTCAAAACCATTTTCACTACGCACGCCACACTTTTGGGTAGGTATTTGGCAATGAACGATCCCCACTTTTACGACCGAATGGCGTATGTGGATTGGGTAAAAGAGGCAAAATATTTTAATATCGAATCGCAAGTTCGCATCGAACATACGGCGGCTCAAATGGCGACAATCCTTACAACCGTTAGCCAAGTTACTGCCAAAGAATGTACGCACCTGCTGGGACGCACGCCCGAAGTTATTTTGCCAAATGGCTTAAATATCGAACGTTTTGTGGCTTTGCACGAATTTCAGAATTTGCACAAACAATACAAAGAGGAGATTAATAAGTTCGTCATGGGGCATTTTTTCCAAAGCTATTCCTTCAATTTGGACAATACGCTGTATTTTTTCACTTCTGGACGCTACGAATACCGCAACAAAGGTTTTGATATTACCCTTGAGGCGCTGGCAAGGTTGAACTACCGCATGAAGCAGGAAAATATGGACACAACAGTTGTGATGTTTATTATCACCAAACAGCCCACGACCACTATCAACCCACTTGTTCTTGAATCAAGAGCTTTGTTGGAAGAAATCAAGCATTGCAGTCGAGAGATTCAAAATCAGGTGGGGGAAAAACTTTTTTATGCCGCCGCCATCAGTGATGGACACAAAATGCCCGATTTGAACGAATTTGCAGATGATTATTGGCGTTTGCGCCTTCGGCGTGCTATCCAAACTTGGAAAAGTACTCAACTCCCTTCGGTGGTTACGCACAATTTGATCGACGACCAGAAAGATGAAGTATTGAATTTTTTGCGTAGTTCGAATTTAGTGAATCGCAAGGAAGACAGGGTAAAAATAGTCTATCACCCTGATTTTATTGCCTCCACAAACCCTCTTTTTGGGATTGAGTACGGTCAGTTTGTGCGAGGTTGTCATTTGGGCGTTTTCCCAAGTTATTACGAGCCTTGGGGCTATACTCCTTTGGAATGTATTGCCAGCGGAGTTCCAACTTTGACGAGTGATTTGGCGGGTTTTGGAGATTATGTCATGAATACCATGCCCGATCACGAGAAAAGAGGCATTTTCGTAGTCAATCGCCGCAATAAAGATTATGAAGTTTCCGCAAACCAATTAGCCGCTTATTTATATTCCTTTGTTAAACAAGGTCGTAGGGAACGGATCGGGCAAAGAAACAGAGTAGAAAGTGCTTCGGAATATTTTGATTGGCAGAGATTGCGAATCCACTACGACAAAGCCCATAATTTGGCTTTGAAATCGTAAATCAGGAGAGAGAAGATAGAAGTGGGGAGATAGAATGTAAAATACCGTCTTTGCAGATAAAAATACCTGCAAAAACGGTATTTTTTATTGCAGGGCGAACATTCTTGTTCGCCGCAAAAACGAACCAATTTTGTTTTAATTCAAAATAGTTTGATTTTTCGGGCGTAATCTTGTTTTTTGAGCAGTAGAAGGGTGTGTAACACAATTTCGTCAAAGGTCGGTGTATAGGCAATAATTCTTTTGGCTTGAAAGTAGAAGTTTTTTAAAAAATGAATACATTTGTGTTCATAAATTTTACCAAAAAAATAATGACACTTTGGAATAGAGAAACCGAAATAACTTTTTTTAAACAAGCCTTACAATCTTTCGCCACACCTGAACAGTTGTTTTATAAACTGCAAATGGGTTATTTCGCTTATATTCCGAAAGGAATTTCGTCTGAAAACCAAACTTTGCAAAGTAGAAATAGTTTGATTGGAAGTTTTACAGAAAAATGGTGCAAAGATATACTCGAACCAATTGCCAAAAGTTTAAATCTTTTCGCTGTAAATGGCATGGTTTGCGAAGAATTAGGCTTAAGCCGACAGACAAGTGCAGATGTAGCATTTTGTACTAAAAACGGCACAGTACAAAATGCCGAAAATGTAAAAGCTATTTTTGAAGTAAAAATGTCAATCGTAAATAATTATGAGTTTAAACCTGCCACGCAAGAAATTAGTTATGTAGGGGATTATAGCTCTCATAAAGGACAACCTTCGATCATGCGTTCAGATAGTATGTTAAAAGCAATTGGAAAATCGATTAACATAAGGGTTTCAGGAAGTGCCTCGACCAAAATTCCCATCTTTATTTTAGGAAATACCCCTATTACAGAAAGTTATCAGCCAAAAGTTGATTTTTTGAAATCATCGGGAGTTATTCAAGGATTTATTTCTGTTAATCCGAACCCTACAAACAACAATTTTATGAAACAAACCCCAAAAATGGGTTTCCAAACCGCCAAGGATCATCAAGATTTGAATCAAATGATAGCAACTTTAGTACAGAAAGATTTAAATTTCTTTTCTTCCATGATTTCAAAAAGCAAATTAGGCGAGATTATCCGTATTTCTGCACAAGCACAAACCGACATAGAAAGAGCCAATATATTTTTAAACATGATCTAATAATGAAACGTAGTACAAACGGCACATCGACAAGTAGTTTTGGAACAGGATCGCGCGTGAATCACAATTCGGATCAGTTTTATAAATCAAAATTATATTCGGAAGTAAATTCGGAAACCACACTTTCTGTCGAAGAAAATCTGTTTCCAAAAATGTACGAAAATAAATTTA
>JAAFHK010000527.1 GCA_013297565.1 Cytophagales bacterium | reverse complement strand
CTATAAAAGCTCAACCAGCCGAAAGACCTTTCGACCTGCCAACGGTTTTTTTGTGGCACAAAACCTTGAGATGATTCAGGCTTTTGACTAATTTCAACTTCTAAATCACACCATAAAGCTCCTTGCTCAAATGTTTTTTTATAGGCGGCATCTGCTGTAATATATTGTACATTTTCGTAATTTTTCTGTAATTCAGCTAAGCATTCTATGCCCATTTTTCCATCATTTTCATGTGCAGCACTTACGTAAATAGCCAAAGGAAGACCTTGCGAATCGACAATAATATGGACTTTTTGCCCATTGACAGCCCTTTCGAACCATGTAGAGCAAACCCTCGATGACTGATCGCAAATCTACGTTTGTAGGGCGCCCCAGATTATTTTTCTTTTGCACTAAATCTTGTATATTTGCCCATTGAGTAGCACTGATAGTCTCAAATTTTTTTACCTTAAAGGTGTAAGATTTTGTCTGTTATTTCATGTAATTTTGATAATTTTATACAAAATTACACAGTGCTACTCAATTTATCAATGAAAGTACCTTTTATTTTCTAAACACGCTCTAACGCCCTTCAGGGTGTTTTTAAATTTTTTTTCGCTTCTTTTAATCACACCCTAAAGGGCGTGTTAGATTGTAGCACGCCCTTTAAGGTGTGAAGTTGTAACATACTCTTCAGGGTGTGATTTCTTAAACCAAACTTCTCACTTCCCTGAAAACCTTACTCAATCCTTCTGCATTTTTTCCTGCGGCTGAGGCGTAGAACGTTTGTCCGCCGCCACCGCCTTCGATGGGCTTGGCGAGGTCTTTTATGATTTTTGAGGCATCTACGACCACTTGTCTTTCACCATTTATCGGAAACCAAACCCGCCAACGAATACTTTTCCATTCGTTACCCTTGCCGATATTGATAAGAAATTTATTTTGCCTTGTCTTTATAAAAATCAATAACCCACTGCAAAGTACCCAAGAGCAAGGGCAAATTATCCAAATACAAAATTTCCAAATCGGTATATAAAATATCGTCTTCTAATTTCAAAAAACGCCAAGTTTTGCCATCTGTTACCGCACCATAAACCGTTTTTAACGGTTTTCCTTCTTTTTCATTAAACAAACGAACCCCATACATTTGGGCGGCGGCTTGCGGAATCCCTTTGTCAATCAGACCAATTTTCGCCTCTGTAATACACAAAATCGGGGCTTTGATGCTTAATGTTTGACTTGCTTTCGTAAAAAGAAAATCAATTTCACCGTTCAAATCTCTTAAAGTATCGACATTAAGTTGTTCACCTGAATAAAAATCGATCACATTTTCATTGTTCAGTCTTATTTCCGTCAAAATAGGGGCAACTAATTGCTCTGAAACCGCTTTTTCGGTGGTCAAATTGAGGACTTTATAGGCTTCCAAAATAAGCTGTAGCCGTTGACTTATTGATACTTTGGGAATGATACAATCTTTGAATAGATTTATCTTTTGGACTTTCAAGCCCAAATTTTCCTCTAATAATTTTGAAGTATATTTTCTGTATGCCATAATTTTTACGATTTTAGACCGCAAATATACGAAAAAAACGGAACGAAGCCCTAAAAAAGGTTCTTTCCGTTTCATTGTGTTTAAAATGCTTGCCCACCGCCACTTTCGATGTGCTTGGCGAGGTCTTTTACTATTTTTGAGGCATCTACGCCCCCGTGTCTTTCAATAAGTTATTGAAAACCAAACCCGACAAAAAGGCTTTTCTGTTGCCCAAAAGATAAAATTATTTTTTCAAACTTTCATCTAAAATCCATTGCAAAACGGATAAAACTTCTTGCGGTTTGGTAAAAGTCAAAGGCACATAATTGGGGTCGATGTAAAGATTTTTTTGTTCTAATTTCAAAAAACACCATGAAAAAGCGTTTGTAACACAGCCAAAAATTTGTTTTTTAGGTTTTCCTTTGCGTTCATTAAAAATTTGGGCGGCATACATTTCTGCACCACATTGGGCTAAGCCTCTATCTATTTCAGCATTTTTGGCTTCGACCAAACAAAATACAGGAGCAGTAATTTCTGATTTATTGATTTCAGCGGACAGCAAAAAATCACAATAACCCGACAAACCTTTTAATTTATCTACATCAAATTCATAGCCCGAAAAAGTGCTAAATTTGTCCGCATTGTGTCTACGAAGCTCTTTTAAAACAGGGACAACGACATATTCTGATTTGGCTTTTTCACTCATTAAACCTTCTTTTTGGGCATCCTGCAAATCATCAAGCAAATGTTGGCTTGCCAAAAAAGGTTTAAAAGAGGATAGTAACCAACTATATTTCTGGTTTTCTATTTGCAATTCTTCTTGTAATTGCAGTAATTTTTTAAATTTATTGTAAGCCATAATTTTAAAATTTTAGACCACAAATGTACAAAATAAAAACGGAAGAACCTTTCAAAAAAGATTTTTCCGTTCCTTGTCTGAATCAACGAATACTTTTCCGTTCGCTACCCTTGCCAATATTGATAGCAACGTTGGCAAGGGTTTGATAGAAGGAAAAAAAAATTTCTCAAAAAATGGTTCTTTTAGAAAAAAGTAATTACCTTTGTGGCGTAAAAGTAAAATACAAAAACTGTTATCACCTATGAGTGTAGCCAAAAGCAAAACTCTTTTCGGTAACAGTTTTTATTCTTTTTGGCGGTTGAGAGTATGATTATAGAAAGCATTACCATCAGTTTTATGTTTGACCGCAATTCGGAAATGACATAACTCATTATCTATCAGGTTAATCGCACTTAAAAACGCATATTTTTCAAAATATTCATGAGATATTGGTCATTCCAACCTGCTATTTTTCTTCT
>JAAFHK010000526.1 GCA_013297565.1 Cytophagales bacterium | reverse complement strand
ATTTCCGATCCTATCCAATCCCTCCCCAAATTTTGGGCAATTTTAGCCGTTGTGCCGCTTCCCATAAAGCAATCATAAACCAAATCTCCCTCGTTTGTCCAAGTATGAATTTGGTCGTAAGCAAGTTGTTCAGGAAAAATAGCAGGGTGTTCAAACGCCACTTTATCCTTTGACGACGAAGTTCCCACATTATAGAAAAAAATATTATTAACTTTTCGCTGTTTAGGCGGTTCGTGATCATGTGCCAAATCGTTTCTCCCATCTTTCGTAATTCTGAACGATTTAAAGGCTTTCTCCTGCCCTACATCTTGCATAATTGGATTAAACGTTTTGGGTTGTCCTTTGCTAAAGCAAAACATATACTCAAAACATTGTCTGTATCTTTTGCCGCAATCGCTTGGAATTGGATTGTTTTTGGCGTAAATCATGGTATCGTGCAAAGAAAATCCCATCTCTTGGAAATACAATGCCTGCCGAAAACTCGATCCTGTTTCATTACCCTTAATAGTACGATCCGCCACAACCCACAGAATCACACCTTGAGGCTTAACAATTCGATACAATTCTTTGGCAATCGTCTGAAAATCAAATTCGTAACCCGCATAATTTCGCAAATCGTCATAAGGCGGACTCGTTAAGACCATATCAACGAAACCATCAGGCATTTTGGACATCGTTGCCAAACAACTTTCGTTATATACTTTGTTTAATTGCATATTTTAGTGTGAAATGGTATTGTTACGAACATTTTTACCCAAAACCGTTCCAAAGGGTTTTTTTAGAAAAAATGGCAGATTTTTATAAAGTTAAGATAAGTCAAAATGTCATTTATTGTTTTGGTTTCGAGTAAAATTATTTATTTAACATAACTATTAGTTATAAAACAAATAGTTATTTGATTTTTAGTTTTTTTTTACTAACCTTTGCGATCAGTACCTCCTACTCTATTTTTTTAGATATAAAAATGGCAAAAAGAAAACTACAGCGTTTTGCGGATAATTTGAATGATCCTTATATTTTAGATCGGAATAAACCGCTTTTTGAACAAATTAAAGGCAGATGGAACGAGGCTTTTTTTCAAAACCCCTATCCTATTACTTTGGAATTGGCTTGCGGAGCAGGCGAATATACGGTTGGGCTTGCCCAAAAATTTCCTGAACGCAATTTTGTGGGGATTGATCTTAAAGGCGACCGACTCTGGAAGGGTGCGCGAAATGCGGAGGCTTTAGGGCTAAAAAATGTGGCTTTTTTGAGGATACAAATTCAGCATTTAACTAATTTTTTTGCTCAAAATGAAGTATCAGAAATTTGGATTGTATTTCCTGATCCGCAGCCGCGCGCTAAAAAAGAAAAATTACGGCTTACAAACCCTCGTTTTTTGGAATTGTATAAGCAAGTTATTCAAAATCAGGCTTTTATAAAACTAAAAACAGATAATACGCAGTTGTTTGAATATACGTTAGAGGTTCTGAAAGAACAAAAAATCGAACATTGGGAAGGAACGAATCATTTGTACGAATCGAGTTTTTTGGGCGAACATTTTGGGATTCAAACCAAGTACGAAAAAATGTTTATGGCTAAGGGCTTAAATATTAAGTACCTGAAGTTCAAAATTTGTTAATTTACAAACCCTTAAAAACGCCATTTTTTCCACAAAAATGGCGTTTTTTGATCTAATGATTTAAAGATGATAAAAATCATATTGTTGTCGTCTTTAAATCATTTCCTACCCCCTACCCTCCCTTTATATTTGTATCATAAACCAATGACAAAAAAATGGTTATGAAAAATTCACTAAAAATAGGTTTGATTGGGCTGATGATTTACGGATTAGGTCAGTCTGTAATGGCTCAAAGCTACCAATTAAAATCACACAAAATTGAATTGAGGGGCATGGCAAAACCCGAACACGCTTGGACTTCGCAGGCTACTAAAGCTACGCTGACTGCTGACTTCGTAATGGAGGGAAATTCTTTTAAAGAATTAAAAAAAGCAACGCTGGATATTCCTACTAAGGGCATCAAAAGTGATAAAAATTCTGACCTTATGGACAATCGGACTTATGAAACACTTTTGGCTGATAAGTATCCGTCCATTCAATATGTGGCAACAAGCCTTAAATCGGCAATATTACAAGGTAATGAGTCGACCTTAGTTTTGGTAGGAACTCTGACGATGGCAGGCAAATCTCAACCTGTAGAACTGACTATGAAAGGTAAAATTTTGGCAAACGGGGCTATCGAGTTGAACGGTTCGCAAGCTCTGAAAATGTCAAATTACGGCATAAAACCCCCTTCTTTTATGTTAGGTGCGTTAAAAGTCGTAGATGATATTACGATTGTTTATTCGGTTACTTTGCAAAAATAGTAAGCTCCTTCTTTCAATTTGCCCTTGTTTGATTACTAAAATTTCGTTTGTAACTCTTTAATTCACATATTTTAAATCTCAATTTATGAAAAAGTTATTGGTATTTGCAGCAGGCGTAATCCTTTTTGGTAATTTGGCTTATGCCCAAAAGAACGGAGGTTCAAATTTTATGCGCGGGTATGATAATATCCAATACTTCCGTCCGTATGATCAACGTGGTATTAATGTTTTTGAAACGCCCAAACAAGATTCTGTAGTTTTTGATGGTATGCGTTTGAGGATTGGGGCAGGTTTTACGCAACAGTTTCAGGGTTTGAGCCACGAAAACGCCGCAGGTAACGTTCCTGCCACTGATGCACGTGCTTTGCGACCTATTACCTACGGTTTTAATAATGCTTCGGCAAATTTGAATTTGGATTTCCAATTGGCTGATGGGATTCGGTTACACTTAGGTACTTACCTG
>JAAFHK010000525.1 GCA_013297565.1 Cytophagales bacterium | reverse complement strand
ATTGCCATTCTGTACCTGTCGAAACGCAACCAAAAATATCAAAAATAGGCTTATTATGTTTCTGATTAAAAACTCTTGCCCCATACATTTGGGCGGCACACTGCGCCAAACTATCCTCGATAGAACCCTTTTTTGCCTCGCAAAGACTAATGACAGGACTTTGTAATTCAGGAGCATTTTTTTCATTTACCCATATATAATCCACTTCGCCGTTAAGTTTTAGTTTCCGATCCGCAGGTAGGTTTTCGCCTGAAAAAAGTTGGACAAATTCTTCATTCCTAATTTTTATAAAGGCAAGTACAGGAACTATCAAAAATTCAGATTTGATTTTTTCGCTTCGTAAAGAAAAATGTTTTGCCAATTCCAATTGTTGTAAAAGCAAATCGGAAGGTTGAACAGGAGTTACTTTTGGAAAAAAGGACTTTATATCGTAACCAAGCCCAAATTTTTCCCTTAAATCGGCAAATGTAAAATCTGTATATGCCATAATTTTCTTGTTTTTGTTCTTATGCAAATATACAAAATTTTAGGATAAAAACCTTAATCAAAATTTTCGGCATAGACCAAACTATCCTTTTTCTAAAATTAGGGAAATCCCTAATTCAATAAATCAATAAATTCGTTAATTTTGAAACCAATTTTTTTATTTACTCAACAAAAAACCTTATGAAAACTCTCTACACCTTGCTTTTCGTCTGTTTTACAGCTTTTACCTATGCCCAAAATGCCAAGATCGATAGCATGAAAAGGGAATTGGAAAAAACGGGGGAGGATACGGTCAAATTTTTATGTTTATCGAATTTAGCTTGGCAATATGATAAGTTAGGAGAAATGGAAAATGCGTTTTTATATGCTAAAAAAGCATCAGATTTACTCACCAACAAAAATATTTCTAATCCTAAATACAAAGGGGAGGGTAACTATTTATTAGCGGTTTTGCATTACGAATCTCATCAAATAGATAGTGCTTTAGTTTTTGCAAAAAAAGCATTAGAAGAATTTGAACAAATAGACAACCCCAAATTAAAAAAAATAAAAACCTTATTGGTGGGCAAAACCTACAACCTACTCTCATCACTTTACGGCTTTTCTAATAATCAAACGAGGGCTTTGTATTATTTGGAAAAATCCTATTCACTCAATGAAAATGCTAATGAATACAAGAGTATGGCATTTAATTTACATAATATATCGATAGCCTATAAATTTAAGGGGCAATATTCAGTAGCTATCGAAAAAGCTAAAAAAACATTAGAACTTATTTATAAACACAAAATTACAAATTTAGAGCAAAAAGTTTATCTAAATATCGGCAATATTTACTTTGATTGGCAAGAATATCATAAAGCTATTCCATGTTTTCATAGAGTTGTTGAGATTGGAAAAAAAGAAAACAATAAAAAATTTGAATATATTGGTTATGGAAGTTTAGGACGTAGTTATACTTTCATCAAAGAAAAAGATAGTGCTGTTTATTTTTTAAATAGGGCTTATTCAGGCTTTTCAGAAATAAATGACATAGGGGCAATGATAAGCACATTGGGTAATATAAGTGCTTTTTACGCCTCCGATAATGTGAAGGACTATAAAAAAGCATTAGAATATGAACAACAAGGCTGGAAACTCTCGGAAGAGGCAGGAGATAGTTTGAGTATGATTTATTCACGAAATAATATGGCATTTATTTATGACAAAATGGGGGATTTCCAAAAGGCAATTAGTTTGTACCTGATTTCTTATCAACAAATGAAAGAAAAAGACCTTGGTAAATTAAAAATAAGCAATGATTTGGCACTGCTTTACGAAAAAACGGGTGATTACAAACAAGCCTATTTGTACAGTCAAGAATGTATTGTTTTGAAAGATAGTATTTTCAAAAAGGACAAATTGGAGGCTTATATGCAACAACTTGATAGTTTTGGGATTGTCCAAAAACAAGCAGAGGTAGAAGTTCTATCTACAAAAAATGAAATACAAGCACTTAAAATAACTAACCAATATTATGTTATCATTAGCGTCTTTCTGATGTTCAGTATTTTGGCTGTAGCAATATGGTTGTTTCAGCGTCAAAAAACCAAAAAAGCCCGTACCCAAGCCGCTTTCGCCCTTTTGGAAGCGCAAAAAGAACGTTTGGAGGTACAACAAAAAGCTAATCAGTTGCGGCTGTTGGAATTTCAAAAACAAGTTTTGGAACGTGATGTGGAAAACAAAGAAGAAATTATTACGGATTTGGAAAACAAACAGGCTCTGCTCGATTTGGATACTCGCAACCAGCAGGCTAAAAAAGCCCTTTTGCAAGAGAAATCGTTTAAAAATTACCAAGAATTGGACGTTTATATTTCTCAAAATTTCTCTACCGAAATTCACAAAATCCGACAGGCTTTTCTTGGGGTTACAGACCTGAAAGTAATCCAATCGATGCTGATTTACTGGGGTATCATGGATATTGAATTAGGAAACACAATAAGCCTCAAACGTGATAATCTAAAAAAGGGAGCAAATGAAATCGTAAGTAAATACCAACTTGGAAAACAAAATGGACAAACGGCAAGAGATACTTTACAAGAATATTTGCAAGGACTTTTAGGTGCTTAAATTTTGAATTTCCTTTTTTTCTAAACCTTCGATTATTATAGATTCGAAGGTTTTTTCACTTTTTATAAACCTCTGAAAATCAGGTATTTAAATACAGGTACGTTTTGGTACGCTGGTTTGTTTCCTTTTCTTTTTACCCTTCCGTAGCATTGTGTAAGCATTTTAATTTTTACCAAAAAAAATACTTACATTATGAAAAAACGTCCGCATAATTTGACCGAAGAAGAATGGCAAACCCTGCTTTTGTTATGGGAAAGTT
>JAAFHK010000524.1 GCA_013297565.1 Cytophagales bacterium | reverse complement strand
ATCTTGACTTTATTTTCTGACATTTAGGTATAGTATGGTATTTTTAGTGGCGCAAAAGTAGTACGTAATTCTTAGGTTTTACTTGACTATAATTCAAAATATACGCAAACGACAAAAAACTGTACGCAAACGACAAGATTCTATTGAACTTTCTTGAAATTCTTACCAAATCAAGTCTTTTGTCTTGCTCAATTTTATTTATACTCAATTGAACGGAATGAATTAATCCCTTTTTAATTTTTGATATAAATGTGGAAAAAGCACTTCGCCCAGCAGGATTTTCAGATCGGTCATGTTTTTTGGGGGAAAAGAATTAGGCTTGAGTTTTTTGAATAATTTGCCCAAGATTTGGCGGTCGTGCGGAAAAAGAAGTTTAAAAACTTCCCAAGACTGTAGCAAACTAAAGCGTTTTTCACGAATGGCTTTTGCCCAAATATAAACCAAAATAAACAGCATTTTGCGTTTGGAAAAAGGCGAAATGGGCAAATTTTCAAAAAAAATGAGGTTTAGTTTTATCATTTCAAGCACTTCTCTGCCTGTTCGATGGCTTTCAGAACGGACGTTTTGGCTATGTTTCCGAAAATAATTAAGCGGTTCAGTCGTAAAAGCCAAATCACTGATTTTGAGCATATTAACCCACAAAAGCCAATCTCCAACCAAACGAAAATTTTGATGCTCTTTGCCTACCTTTTCAAAAATTTCCTTCCGAAAAACTGCCGCACTTGCATTTGGGATAATATTTCCCCAAATCATATTTTCCAAAATTACTTTTTTGCCTTTTCTAACAAAATCTTTTTGCCAAATTTGGTTTTGTTTAATAGAATCTTTCCAAAGTCCTAAAATCTTATCCTTTTCATCAATTATGTAGGATTCTGAAAAAGCAATTCCAACACTTGGATTCTGTTCCAAAAGCAAAATCATATTTTCTAAAAAAGAATTTTCCGCAAAATCATCACTTTCTGCCAACCAAATATATTTTCCTTTTGCCAAAAAAACGCCTTTTTCCCATTGTTTGAAAGTCGAACCGCTATTGGTTTCATTAAAAACGATATGCGAAATTTTAGGATTATTTCGATAATTTTCGATAATTTCTCGGCTCCTGTCTTGAGAAAGATCGTCCAAAACAATCAGTTCGAAATTCTGAAAAGTTTGATTCAAAATGCTCTCGATTCGCTTGGGCAGATAAGCGGCGTGGTTATAATTGGGCAATATGACGGAAACAAGGGGCATTTAGATATATTTTTGGATTATGTCCCAGATTTTGGGCATGGTTTGTTCGGTTGTGAAATGATTTTTGACTTTTTGAGCCAAATTTGTACCCATTTGAGTTCTAATTTCAGGATTATTTTTCAAAAATAGTATTTTTTCGGCTACAGCTTCCAAATCCAAAAAAGGAACTACAAAACCCGCATTTTCTTCAATCAATTCGGGCGTACCTCCTGCATTTTCAAAGCAAATAATGGGTTTTTCGAGCAAACCTGCTTCCAAATTCACCAAAGGAAAGGGGTCTTCTTGGGAAAGCGTAAGCATGAGATCAATGGTTTGATAATAATTGGCAATTTGATCGCTTGCCCCCGCAAAAATAATATTTTTTAGTCCCAGTGTTCTAATTTGGTATTCGAATCGGTATTTTTCGGAATCGGAAAGAAAACGCCCTACCCAAATAAAATAAATATCTTCGTGTTTTTCCAATTTTTTTGCCAATAAAACAAATAATTCGGGACTTTTGCGAGGTTCTATAGTGCCAAAACTTCCTACCACAAAAGCATTTTCAGGAATATTCAATTTTTTTCGAACCTCAAAATCCGTTAGGTTTTTTCCAAAATCGGGTTCAACACCGCCATAGCAAACTGAAATTTTGGCAGGAGGAATTTGATGATTTTCGACCAAATTATTTTTGGTAGCTTCCGAAGGAACTATGATATGCGTAGAGATTTGCAAGTTTCGAGTTACTGCTCCGTTTTGGTTAAAAATCCTGATCACACTTTCGAGTTCATGAACAAAAGTAATGATTGGGACTTTCAAATAACTTAGCTGTTCCAGAAGTTCGCCGTTAGTACAAGTATTCGAGAAAATGAGTTTTACGTTTTGGTTTTCGAATTGCCGAATGTATTTCTCTTGATTTTTACGAAACGTATCGAAAAGTTTGTTGTCAAGGCCTTGCCAAAGGCTAATCCGTTCGGGATAAGGCAACTTCCAAACTTGGGTAGGGAAAACTTGGGCAAAGTCCCCTACCCTTTCTCCACTTTTCCGCAAAAGAATCTGCGCTGCTACTTCGGGTTTGTGGCTTCGCAACCATTTCAAAAAATCCAATAAAACTTTAGGCGCCCCCGTTCGGCTGGCTTCGTGTCCGATGAAAAGGATCATGATGTATTGGGTGAATAGTTTGTAACACGCCCTTTAGGGTGTAATTTATTGATTATCAAATGTTTATATTTGCTACACACAAAAGGGTGTGCTACAGATTTTTTAGTGATAGTTTCCTTCAAAAACAACTCGGTACAAATAAAACATTCCCGATAAAAAATAGCACAAAAGCAAACTCAAAAAAGCAACTTCACGCCAAGAAACTCGAAATTTTTGTTCCTGCCAAATTCCTAAAAATCCAATCATACTCGCCCAATGCCATATATAAGATGCGGGAATGGTTTGCCAATAAAAATTGCCATGAAAAAAATATTTGCCTTTTTGGGTAATGAAAAAGTAAATAAATAAGCCCATAAACATCGTAGCGGTAGCCCAAATAAAGAGTTTATCGCGCTTGGCGTAGTCCATGTAAAGCCCCAAATATAGCAAAGGTAATAATAAACCTAAAAATACATTGCCTAAAGCCCCCGTTACGCCATCAGAAAAGTGCAAT
>JAAFHK010000522.1 GCA_013297565.1 Cytophagales bacterium | reverse complement strand
GAAAATTAGTTTTTTTTTATAAACAAGCTAAAACTATGCCTTTTTTTTGGTTTGAAAAGTATTGTTTATCAAAAAAAAAATAAAATCCTATCTGTTTGAAGCCGCGCTTTTTTTGGTATTTTTGCGGTCTATGAAAACGAACTCGAACACACGCAATAAAAAAATTTCGCCTCATTTAATCCCTGAAGGGCATTTAGGCAAGATTCCGCCACAAGCTACCGACCTCGAAGAGGCAGTTTTGGGGGCTTTGATGCTTGAGAAAAATGCGCTGGTCGAGGTCGTAGAAATCTTAAAGCCCGATAGTTTTTATAAAGAAGCCCACCGCCACATCTACGAAGCAGTTTTGGCATTGTTTGGCAAGTCCGAGCCTGTGGATTTGCTAACGGTGATCAGCGAATTGCGGCGCATGGGAACTTTGGAAATTGCGGGTGGCGTGAGTTATATTACGCAACTCACTACACGAGTCAATTCGGCGGCAAATATCGAATACCACGCCCGAATTGTGGCAGAAATGGCGATCAAAAGGGAGTTAATCCGCTTGGGTGATGAAATTATTAAGGAATCCTACGAAGCCACGACCGATGTTTTTGTCCTACTCGATACTATGGAGCAATCCCTTTTCGATATTTCGGAAATGAATATTCGAAAAAACTATTCGGATATGCGTTCGATTATGAGTGCCGCCATTAAGGAATTGGAAATCAAAAAAAATCACAAAGACGGATTGACAGGTGTTCCTACGGGTTTTTCGGGTTTGGATCGGCTTACTTCGGGTTGGCAAAAATCGGATTTGGTGATTTTGGCAGCGCGCCCTGGTATGGGGAAAACCGCCTTCGTACTCTCCGCTTTGCGCAATGCGGCAGTGGATCATGGCAAAGCCGTTGCGATCTTTAGTTTGGAGATGTCGAGTTTGCAGTTGGTCAATCGTTTGATCTCTGCTGAAGCCGAAATAGAGAGTAACAAGCTGAAAACAGGCAAATTAGCGGATTACGAATGGGAACAGTTGGTACGGAAAACGGCAAAGATAACCGAATCACCTATTTTTATAGACGACACACCTGCCCTAAGTATTTTGGAATTGCGAGCAAAATGTCGGCGTTTGAAAGCCCAAAACGATATTCAGTTGGTCATTATCGATTATTTGCAACTCATGTCGGGCGAAAACGTGAAAGGTGGAGGAAACCGAGAGCAAGAAATTGCCCATATTTCGAGGTCTTTGAAACAAATAGCTAAAGAATTGGATATTCCTGTGATTGCGCTTTCGCAGTTGAGCCGCGCTGTCGAAACCAGAGGCGGCGATAAAAAGCCACAGTTGTCGGATTTGAGGGAATCGGGGAGCATAGAGCAGGATGCGGATATGGTACTTTTCCTATATCGTCCTGAATATTATGGCATTACCGAAGATGCCGAAGGGCGACCTGTAACGGGCATGGCTGAAGTGATTATTGCCAAGCACCGTAACGGATCGTTGGACAGCGTTTGGTTACAGTTTATTGGCAAATACACCAAGTTTGCGGATACAGAAAATGCAAGTGGGGGAGGAGAATACGGTGCTTACGGAGCAGGAGGAGGGTTTTCGGGTGATATTCCCAGCGAATTTAACACGCCTCCGCCTCAAAACGGCAATATTACTTTGGGTAGTAAAATCAACAATTTGCCTCCCGTTCCGCCGACCGAAGAACCGCCGTTTTAGGGGAAAATTGTTTTTTATAACTTTTTTGAATATTTTTCTACGAAATGCTTATTAAAGAAAAAACACCAATCAAAATACAATCTTTTTCCGAAACAGAAAAGCCAAAAATGCCTTCTTTTTTTCAAAAATAGGCATTTTTATTGTATTTTTTGTAGTTTTGGGAATAGGAATTTATGCTGTTTTGCCCGAACCGAAAAATCAAGAAGATCAGCTTACAGATTTGATTGCAAGGATAGAAAGTGGCGAAGATTTACCAAGCGGAGAAATGCGGGATTATTGTCATTTGATGGCGACTTTGCGGGATTCGATTTCCCCGCAATGTGTTTGTCTTTTAGATGACATTAATTGGGACAATCCGCCACGAAGTCCTGAAAAGTTGCCCGAAGTTTGGGAAGAATTTGAAAATCCCAAAAATCAAGGAAACCGTCTTTCGTTTCGTCATAAAATTTATACGAAAATCAAAATAGAATTTGATCGATACGATTCACAAGGGCGAGAAAAACCGCATTGGCACAGAGAAAATCCAAATAAGAAAAATCAAAAAGACGAATATTTGGATTTCGACTGTAATACTATCAGACGAGGCGCACCTAATTCTCATCTTTATGTAAGAATACGAAAATGAACGAAATACTCACCGATCCTATCGTAGAATTTTTTGAATGGTACGTATTGTACGACATTCCGATCATAAGTCTGCACTTTGATTTTCAAGAGCAAAGTATTACACTGAAAATCGATGAGTGTGATCGGCATGGTGAAGATGTAGAATTAAGTTTGGTATTCAAAAAAACATCGAAATATACCTTCGAATACCCTGCTGATGAATTTTCATTTAACATGATCGCCATTTATCGAATAAATTTTGCCAAAATTCAAGAAGGTTATTATGAAATTACTTTATTAATTGATATGCCTGAAAACAAACTAACTTATGGTACGCATTACGAATTTACTGTAGGAAAAATGCTGATCGGCTTTGCAGATTTGGAGGTGATTGGCGGTTTGAGCCGAGAGGCGATGGAATATAAATGGAAAGAATCAGAATAAAATTCTATAAATTATTTTAAATAAAATAAAAATTATTCAAACTTTTCATGCGTACATTCATTATCGATGCTTTTACCGATCAGCCGTTTAAGGGAAATCCTGCGGGTGTGTGTTTGGTGGAGCAGGCACTAAGCTTAGAAACTATG
>JAAFHK010000523.1 GCA_013297565.1 Cytophagales bacterium | reverse complement strand
CCTCAAGCCCTGATCCTTTCTGATCTGGCGCTCACTTACGAAAAACTCAATTTGCTCGAAAAAGCCTTAGCCACCCATCTCGAAGCCCTGAAACATTTTGAGCAATTGGACGATCTGAACGGAATCGCATGGTATCGGGTATATGCAGGACGTATTTATTTGAAGATGAACAAGTTAGCCGAAGCTGAAAAAAACCTAAAGAACGGTTTGCGAATTGCCAAAAAAATCAATTTGCGAAATCAAGCACTTACTTGTTATGAATTTCTTTCAGAATTGAACGAAAAAAAGAAAGACGTTTCGCGGGCTTTGTATTTCTACAAACAGTTTAAAATACTCAACGACAGCATTTATAATATAGAAAAAAAAAATCAAATTAGCCTACTACAGGTAAAACACGAAACAGAAAAAAAAGAAACGGAAAACGAAATTTTGCGAAAAGACAACGATCTGAAGCAAAAACAAGTCGAACAACAACGTATTTTATTTTTTTCGGTTTTGGGTTTATTGCTTTCTTTTATGATTATTTCCATAGTTTTATTCAAAAATAAGCAAATTGTTCAAAAAGCAAATACCCTTTTGTTTGAAAAAAACAAGGAAATTGAAACTAAAAACTTGGCAATTAGTGAGCAAAACGTCAAACTTCAAGAAAAACAAATTGCCCTGATCGAACAGCACAATTTATTGGCTATTCAAAAACAAAAATTGGAGGAACAGCAATACAAAATCGACAAAAGCATTCAGTCGGCAAAAATAATTCAAAAGGCAATTTTGCCTTCAAAAAACAAAATGGCGAGTCTTTTTGGCGAACATTTTGTGCTTTATAAGCCAAGAGATTGGGTTTCGGGTGATTTTTGGTGGGCTGATGAACTGCGTGGCAAAAAATATCTGGTCGTTGCGGACTGCACAGGACATGGCGTGCCAGGGGCTATGATGACCATGATCGGGCATACATTACTCAATAAAATTATTCGTTTCGAAAACCTCGATGATCCTGCCCAAATCCTAAATCAGTTGCATAGCGAAGTCCATGCCGTTTTACAACAAAAAGAAACAGGCAACTCTGAAGGTATGGACATGGGGATTGCAATTTGGGAAAAAAATGAGAATAAAACGACCACCCTGTGCTATGCAGGGGCAAAAAGTATTCTCTATTTTTGGCATAGCCAAACCCAAGAAGTGCATCGGCTTGATGGAGTGCGCAAAAGTGTAGGCGGTTTTTATAGCGAACATCGCGAATTTTTTAATAAATGCGTACTTATTCCACAGCAGAGCATTATTTATATGTGTACGGACGGCTACATAGATCAGAACGACCGTAGCCGCAGACGGTTTGGGGAACGCCGCCTGTACCAAAGCCTAATTTCGGTGGGGCATTTGCCGCTTGCCGAACAAAAACAAATGTTAGATAAAATAATTGTCGATTTTGCTGCCGAACTCGAACAAAGGGACGATATTCTGATCATTGGGGCGAAAATGTAGAGAATTTCCTTTTGGATTTGGGTTACATAAGTTTTGAGTATAACTATTCCCCTTCTTCTTCTTTTTTCTTGCCTTTTTTGGGCAATAAATCCGCCAAACTGGTAAAACTGCGGGTGTACATCACGCTTACGCCTGCCACCGAATTATTATTCAAACCGCCCACATTTAGCGTATTAATGGCATTTCTGCGGTACATTTTCAGTCGAACCCGCCCATCAGTCGTTACCAAATACTCCAAAGTCCAATCCCCAATGAGCGCCGAAGTGCTGGCTTCATTGTTGATATTGGTAAAACCGCCGTCCCGACTTATCCGCATTCGACCGCCCATAAATGAGTAGGAAAGCCGTAATTGGAAAGTTCGAAGGGCATCGGCATCGAGTCCATTCAGGTCAAAATCTATTTCCAGATTCGAGTCCGCCTGCGAAAGCCACGAACTTAATTGGTTTGCTAAAAGTTCGCTTACACTGCCGCTTGCCGACTGTCCCAAGCTGGCAAAAGCACTCGGAGAAGTAAATTGTTTAAGAGCTAAGAGGCTGAAAACCTGTTTGTTAAGTTCTTGTTCATCGGCTTCGAGGCGCGCTTTGAAAGAGGCAACATAACTTCCCAAAGGCACAGGCACACTTCCCGCCATAATGCTATTTGGGTAGCCCGAAATATCAATCCCAAATTTGATTTGCGGCTTCAGCAATTCACCCGACACGATCAGATCGGTGCGGACAGGATAACGGCGTTTGACTTCAGGGCGATTCAGCACCGAACTATCCGCATCTATGATATTTGCCAAAGAAACCATTTGGGTATATTGGGCATTGATGTTCATCGTCCCTTGAAACGGATCGCCCGCCCAATTAATTCTGCTATTTGCCCCAACGGTAAATTCCTTGTTAATTACGTTCAAAAACGTAAAATTATACGCCCCTTCGGTAATTTCGACCCCCCCAAAAATTTTAAAATCCTCGTCTATTTCCAAACGGATTTTGCCCTTGCCCCTACCCCGAATGATGTCGCCTGCTTTTTTATTAAAAATAATTTCACAATACGCATCAGGCGTAATCTCGACATTAAAGCGCATTTTGAGAAAAGAATTTTCAACAACTTCTTCTTTTTTGGCTTCTTTTCCGCTTTTTTCGTCTTTTTGGCTTACAAAACGAATAAAACTTTCCTCTTTTTTCAAATCCGTATAACCGTCAAGCGGCAAATAGAGTTTCGAGTTTTTTTCCGTTTTTACATCCGCCGAAATTTCCAGATTGCTTGGCGTACCAAAAACTTTGTAATTTCCCGAAAGATTCATTGTGCCATAATATAGTTCGGTAGGCTTGGCTTCGGTGTCCAAAACCTTAAACTTATTCAGTTTTCCATCAATTTGGATCAGAAACTGCTTGAAACCGTCATGGTACAAACCGCCCGAAA
>JAAFHK010000521.1 GCA_013297565.1 Cytophagales bacterium | reverse complement strand
ATTTGGTGTAAAAACCCAAAATCACTGTGCTTCGCAAACCCCAACCAAACCCGATCAAGAAAGGATTTTTGAAATTTGAAACTTTAGCTTTGAAAGGTTGTACCTCTATTTCGACCGTATTAAGGGCATTTTCACGATTAAAAGGGCTAACTCCCGTCCAAGAAGCCCCAATATCACTAAAAAGCACCAACTGGAGATTGCGGAAAAAACTCGAAGTAAGCGCACTTTTGTAAAAATACTTCAACAGCGGCATTCGCGCCTCGAAATTGGTCAAAATATAATGATTCCCAAAAAGTTTGTTATGATTAAATCCTCTCAAATTGGTAGCATATTGCACAAAAAGCAAATCACTGTAGTCTTTTTCGGGTTGGGAGGAATCAAAATAAAGCGGATCACGATTGGGCAGGGGGTCTTGTTGTCTGAAAAACCAATTATCCATGCCACCCAAACGGTAATTTTTAGCCGCCACGCCAAGAAATTGTCCGTAGGCAAGGCGAGCCGCTAAGGTTAAGGAGTTGCTGATTTTTTTATAAAAACGAGCATCTAAGGTAATATTGGCAAAATTTTCTTTGCCCGATTTCATGCCCAAGTAATGTTCGTATTTGAGGCGGAGGCGTATGCCGTTTAGGGTATTCAAACCTGTAACCACACTATTGTCAAAAACAAATTCGGCACTGTAACCGCCATATTCGACCAGACGATTCGGAATGCGCTGAATGGCAGGATCGAGATCACTGCTCACTTCAAAAAGCGTATTGGCATAAAAAGGCGAAACCGTAAAACGGGACGTGATATTAATAGGCAGTGAAACTGAAGCTTGGAGCTTATTAAAGGAATAATTTTGGGTAAAAACAGGCTGATCGGGGAAATAAGTAATACGATTTCGATCATAGCGAATCCTGTAGTCCAGAAAATATTTGAGAAATTCATATTCGAAATAATAACTTCCGTTGGCGTGATTGGTAAAATTAAATACACCCAAATTGAATTTATGATTTTCCAAAACATCTGTCAAACTGCCCTCTACGATGGGACCAAAACCGCGAATAGGGTCAGTAAATAAGGAAAAACCAACAAAATCTGTCCCAAATTTGCTTTCATAATCCTGTACTTGGCTCACCGCAAGAGGTTCAGAACTATTTTCCAAAAGCAGGGGATTGTAGTTTTTTAAGAGTTTTTTCTTATCTTTTTTGACCACATCAAACTGGTAATTATCCGTATCAATCTCGTCAGTATTGTTTGGATTTGGTGTATTGTCTTTGGGAGTTTCCACTTCTTCGTTTTTAGTTTTTTCCCGTTCTTGTGCCTCTTTTAAGTTTCTTTTGTTTTTCAAAGCATTTAACAAACGTAAATCAAGCGTTTGTTGTCTGGGTGTTTTGGGAGTAAATATACTTTGTTTGACATCAAATGCTTTATCAAAAAAAATCATATTTCTTCCCTTAAAAAACAAGGTTGAAACCATTTTCTTATCAATTATATCAAAATTTTGGATACTATTGTCCAAATTACTGATCTGCGAAGCAGTCCCAAGCCGCGTATCATAGGCAAACAAATTAGCAATTCCTCTTTGATTGCTTTTGAAAATAAGCGTAGAATCATTGAGTACCGCAGGACAAAAATCGGCACTCAAGGTATTCGTTAGACGGCTTAAAACAGGCTTGTTTCTTTCCCAAACCAATAAATTAAATTTTTGGTAATATTCGTCCTGAATTTTAGGCTGTTTTGCCAAGGTATCGTTTTGCCGATTTGAGGAAAAAATGACCTTTTCGTCCCAAAAAACGGGATCGAGATCGTCATAAATATCGTCCGTGATTTGCTCGAAATTGGTCGTACCTATTTGTCCAATAAAAAGGTCGTTCTGACCGTTCCGTTCGGCACTCATGAGGATTTTTTTGCCGTTTCTCGCAATATCAAAATTTTGCACATGGCTAAACATCTCCAAAGATTGCGATATTTTTTTGCGGGTTTTGAGGTCATATATCCACAAAATAGGTTTCCCTTTTTTGCTACTAATCACCACCAAAGAACTTTCGCTTTGCCAACGGATCAGGGGAACATTCCGATCAAAGGCTTGGCTGATCAGTTTATAACCGCCAGTCAATACATTTATTTCTTTTCCTGTTTGTAAGTCCTTGATTTTGACCTTATAACGTCCTCTGTTATTTTCTGAATACGCCAACAAGTTTTGGGTAGGGTGCAAACGAACCTGATTATAGTACAATTTTTGTTTGTTTCTGAACAACCTGTTTTTTTCCGAAGGACTTACGTGCGTTTGACCAATCGATTCCTGTTGCTGAATATAATACGCATTCCATTCCTTCAAAAACCGCCCAAAAGACACACCAAGCGTGTTTTGGATACTACTTTCTTCGTTTCTAATAATTCGAGTAAGGTTTAGAATGCTTGCCATATTGCTTGTGCCATACTCTTCGGCTATATAATTCCAAACCGAATGCCCCATGATTCGGGCTTCTTCTTCATTCAAATTGTCCAATTTTTTGAGTTTGCGGTTTTTGAACGCATCACGTATATAATTGTCCATTTCTTCAGTCCAGCCTTCGGCAATATATTCCGCCGCACCTGTAATAAACCATTCGGGCAAAATCAATAAATACGCACTCTGAAACACATCTTTGAGGTTTCCGCCGTACATCATTTCATTGAGTAGCGCCTCTGCAATTTTTATTTTCAAAGATTTTTTGAACGAGGCTTTGTCCCCTGTAAAAGCAACTTCGGCTTCGGGGCGAATAAAATTGGTTTGCCCGCCCACAATAAAGTCCTGTCGACTTACCCCAATATTGCTTTGGTACAGGTCGGTGGTCGAATTATAGATAAAAATTTTAACCTTGTTATAAGGCGAAAAACCAATTAGGTCGATAGTGCGGTTAAAATC
>JAAFHK010000520.1 GCA_013297565.1 Cytophagales bacterium | reverse complement strand
CGGTGGGCAAGCAGGACAATGGACAGAACAAATGCAAACTTACCAAAACCTTCAACACCACCTTCAGGAGCTAAACCCAGTAGCCGATCCCAAACTTATCACTTTTCTCCAAAAACAAATGCAAGAACGTTACGAAGTTGATATTTTTGCACTTACGCCCGAAATGAATCTGTCGGAATACGAGAAAACACTGCAAAAATTAGAAAATTATGATTACGTGCTGGTTTGCTTGCACAATCTTTCCGCCAAAAAACTCAATCGTTTTGGCGTACATGAAAAAATGCAATTTTTCGTTAATCAAATAGCACAAGCCGACAATGCCATTTTATTGGTCTTGGCAAATGCCTATGTGCTGGGTTTGTTCGAAAAAATCCACCAAGCCAAAACCTTAGTTTTGACTTATCAAGAAAGTATTTTTACCCAAAATGCGGTTTTGAAAGTGTTGGAAGGCAAAATAGTTCCGAAAGGCAAACTACCTGTAAGGGTCAATGAACATTGGAAAAGGGAGGATTAAATTTGGATTATATTCAAAATAAAATGATTTGCTAACGTTTATAAGGTTCAAACCTTATAAACGTTGTTTTCTTACTTTAACTCAAAAAATGAAACCTATTTTTTTACTTTTATTTAGTTTTTTTGTTACTTTTCAACTATTTGCCCAAAAACAGCCCAAAGGTTTTTTGGATCATGGGCGGATTTATCCTATCGAAATTACGATTGGCAATCACGCGGTTAGTTTGCCTTTTTATCGCATGATTCGCCTGCCTTGGCACCCTGCCCTTACGCTTGGAACAGAGTTTGATTTGAAAAAAACAGAAAATCATCACGTTTTTGTGCCTGTTCGATTTGGCTTTTTTTATAACAAATACAACGCAACAGCCCTTTCGCTTTCTGCAGAAATAGGTTACAGATATACGCACAAAACGGGAATTTATGCAGATGCGGCGGCAGGATTAGGTTATTTGCACAGTTTTTTGGTTTCTACGCCCATTGTTTTCGAAAATGGAGTCTATAATAGTGATTACGATTTTGGACGACCCGCTTTGATTACGCCCCTTTGGATTGGTTTGGGTTACGATTTTTATCAACGAACTGATTTGCCTTTGGCTATTTTTCTACGCTACACTTGGTTTGCTCAAATGCCTTACAACGGTTATATGGCTTCCAATTTGTCCCAAACCATTTTGGCAATCGGCGTTCGATTTTCGCTAAAAGGAAGGGTAAAATGTCCTGAATAGTACGGTTTTAATCTAAAAATTTTTTTCTAAAATCACTTAAAATTTGCGTAAAACGGCAATTATTTGTCATAAGTTGTCTTTTGGGATAGCGTCAAAAGTTCGACTTAAGGCATATTTTCGTATCTTCATGACCGCAAATTGCCAATTTCTGTGACAATCGTTAAACCGTAAATTGGTTTATCATTTTTATTTTTTCTTGAGTTATAAAAAAAGCCTCGAGCAGTTGAGTCTTCGTCCCGGACGTTTTTTTTTGCTATGCGAATAATTATTTTTTTGCCCATTCAGGCAGTTTTCCCATCTCGACATCGAAGGCGAAAGGAAGCAAAAAATAGACAATGAGCATTAATAAAACTACAGAAACCAGATTGAGCCAAAGCCCGACTCGCATCATTTGTGGGATTTTAATATAGCCACTCGCAAAAACAATCGCATTAGGCGGCGTCCCCATGGGCAACATAAAAGCGCAACTCGAAGCCATAGTTACAGGCAAAACCACCAAAAGCGGGTTTTCGCCCATGCCCACCGCCATTGCCGCAACCATAGGGACAAAAACGGTAGTAAGGGCTACGTTGCTCAAAAGTTCGGTCGCAAAAAGGATCAGAAGCGAAATAATAAGCACCAACCAAAACATATCCAAACCCTGATACGAAGCCACAACCTCGCCAACCCATTTGATAAGCCCCGATTTTTCCAGACCGTCCGCCAAACTCAAACCTCCGCCAAACAAAAGCAAAACTCCCCAAGGAATATTTGCCGTATCTTTCCAAGCCAAAATTTTCTGATTCGGCTTGCCCGAAGGCACAAGAAACAGCGAAAATGCCGCCGCCATAGCAATGCCCGAATCGGTCAGGGGTTTCAGAAAAGGAAAAATTTGGACTAAATAGGTTCTAAAAATCCAAAAAAAGGCAGTAATTCCAAAAATGAGCAAAACCCGTTTTTCGGGTAAGGTAGTTTTGCCCAACTCCGCCAAACTTGCCGAAATAATATGTTCCGCCCCTTCGAATTTGCCAATCCGATTCGGGTAAATCCATTTGACCATAATAAAATACGTGCAGATAAGCAAAACTGCCGCAAACGGAAAACCAACCAGCATATACGCCCCAAAAGGCATTTCGTAGCCGTAAAGTTTGTTCAGCAAACCTGCCATCACCGAATTGGGAGGAGTGCCGACCAAAGTAGCGATTCCGCCAATATTTGCCCCGTAAGCAATGGAAAGCGTCAAAGCAAGGGCAAAATTTTGCATACCTGCACTCATTTTTTCGCCCTGTTTTTGCAAAAGGCTTACCACCGAAAGCGCAATCGGCAACATCATCAAAGTGGTAGCGGTATTGCTAATCCACATACTCATCAGGGCGGTCGAGAGCAAAAAACCAAAAATAATTCCATCGGCATTCGTCCCTGTCCATCGGACAATCGTAAGGGCAATTCGCAAATGCAATTTCCATTTTTCCAAAGCTAAGGCAATAAAAAAACCGCCCATGAACAAAAAAATGACCTGATTACTGTAAGGCGCGGTTGCCTGATCAATGTTCATCACGCCCAAAAGCGGGAAAAGCACAATCGGCAAGAGTGCTGTAACCGAAAGTTCGACCGTTTCGCTAATCCACCAAATCAACATCCATGCCGCCACAGCCAATACTTTTTGCCCTTCGGGACTAA
>JAAFHK010000052.1 GCA_013297565.1 Cytophagales bacterium | reverse complement strand
TGGGAAAAACAGACAGGGCGGTTTGGAATATTTAAAAGAAAACAAAGAAAAATACAATTTCGAGGTGGTTGAGATTCCAGCGCACGAGGTAGAAGCTGTAACCGTAAGTAGTACAAAAATTCGTCAGGCGCTTTCCGAAGGCAATGTTGGCGTAGCCAATCAATATTTGGGCAATCCTTATACGCTTTGGGGGCGGGTCATGGTCGGGCGACAGCTGGGACGAAAAATCGGTTTTCCAACTGCCAATTTAGTACCGCTGGACGAGTACAAACTTGTGCCTGCGGACGGAATTTATGCCGTAACGGTGCGCAGACGAAGCGCTTGGCACAAAGGAATGTTGTATATTGGCAAGCGCGAAACTTTGGGTTATGGCTTAGAACGCAGTGTAGAAGTCAATATTTTTGATTTTTCAGAAAGCGTTTATGATGAAGTTTTAGCCCTTTATTTCCATAAATTTTTGCGAGCTGATCGCAAATTTAACAGTATTGATGAAATGCGTATCCAACTCATTACGGACAAAGTTTCGGCTTTGGAGGCATTGAAAGCGATTTAAGACCAAAAGCATCTTTTTATTTTAATAAATTTTAGGCTTCTTCTTTATTTTCCTCTATGTTATACTACAGTACGCAAGGCAAAACCTCTCCAGCAAGCCTCAAAGAAGCCGTAATGCGAGGTTTGCCTGCCGACAATGGGCTTTTTATGCCCCAGCGCATTGGCAAACTGCCTTTGTCTTTTTGGCAAAATTTGGAAAAAAAATCTTTTTCTGACATTTGTTTCGAAGTAGCCAACTGTTTGATTGGTGAAGATTTGCCTGCGGGAATATTGCAAAACCTTGTTGAAAAAGCTATCGATTTTGATGCGCCTTTGCAAAGTTTGAACGCCGACACGCACATTTTAGAGTTGTTTCATGGCAATACTTTCGCTTTCAAAGATTTTGGGGCGCGGTTCATGGCGCAGCTCATGTCCTATTTTGTAAAAGACGAAAAACGCCCTTTGCATATCTTGGTAGCCACTTCGGGCGATACGGGCAGTGCCGTAGCGCATGGTTTTTTGGGTATTCCCAATATTTTTGTAACCGTTTTGTACCCAAAAGGCAAGGTTAGCGAAATTCAGGAAAAACAATTTACTACGCTGGGCGAAAACATTACGGCTTTGGAAATTGAGGGCACTTTTGATGACTGCCAAGCCCTTGTGAAACAGGCGTTTTTGGACAAAGAACTCACTTCAAAACTGTTTTTGACTTCTGCCAATTCGATCAATATTTCACGTCTTGTGCCGCAAGCCTTTTATTACGTTCGGGCTTATCAGCAATTAATTGATAAATCCAAAAAAACGGTTTTCGTAGTTCCAAGTGGCAATTTCGGCAATTTGACGGCGGGAATTTTGGCGCAAAAAATCGGTTTGCCTGTCGATAGGTTCGTAGCCGCTACGAATGCGAATGCGGTTGTGCCTGAATATTTAGAAACAGGGAACTACAAACCTCGTACTTCAGTACCAACGATTTCGAATGCGATGGACGTAGGGAATCCGAGTAATTTTGCCAGAATGAACGATTTAATGCCCAATTTGGCGGATATGAAAGAAAATATTGTCGGCTATGCTTTTACGGATTCGGAAACGCGCCAAGCCATGATCGAAGTCAAACAAAAATTCGGATATGTGATCGATCCACATGGGGCTGTCGGGTATTTGGCTTGGAAACATTACCAAAAAACACTAACAGAACCCGCAAACGGCATTATTCTCGAAACGGCTCACCCTTCCAAATTTGTGGAAACTGTGGAAGAAACTTTAGGCGAAAAAATCACCATTCCCGCCAAATTACAAGATTTGCTCAAACGCACCAAAAAAAGCATTGGTTTGGGAAAAGATTTTGAAGGATTTAAGAAATTCCTTTTGGAAAAAGTGTAATTCGTTTTTTTTATTATTTATGTAATTTGTAACATAGGCTTTAGCCTGTAGTGGTTTAAACACAGACTACGAGCCTATGTTACAAATTAACCCATTTTTGATCAAATATAATCGAAAAAATCGCTACTTTTGCCAGAAACAACGAAATATTATGCGACAAACATTGGCTTATCGGAAAACAGAATTATTAAAACTTATCAACTCTTGGCAACAAGAGGCTTGGATTCAACAACTTGAAAGTTTCATTAAAAATCTTTTGGAACAAAATAAGGCTTTTTTGTATGCCAAACCGCTTTTAAACCGTCTTGATCAAGCCTTACTTATTCAGAAACAAGGTTATCAAACGGCAAACATTGTGGGTTTATTTGGTTTATTGTCTACAGTCGAGCCTTTTGAAGACTTGCTAAACGACCTTTCAAGATGAACTTTGTATTGGATACAAACAACTTTTAGGTTATTTGCGAGGCGAGTCATTCGTTCAAAAAGCCTTTTCAGAACTTCAGGTGCTTGATTATGCCAATACAATCGCTATTTCGGTCGTGAGTATTGGTGAATTGATGTCTTTAGCCAAACAAAGGAATTGGGCTGAAGCTAAACAACATCAAATTGAAACTTTTGTAGAGCAGTTTCTCATTATTCCTATTGAGAGCAAAGATTTACTCGTCCGTTATGCTGACATCGATGCCTACAGTCAAGGCAAATTAGTCAATAAACCTCTGCCGAAAAACGTTTCAGCACGAAATATGGGAAAAAATGATTTGTGGATTGCTGCTACTGCCTCTATCACAGAAAGTATTTTATTGACAACCGATAAAGATTTCGAACACTTGGATCATATTTATTTGACTCTAAAATGCTTGATGATTGGATAAAATTCATCTGATTTTTTATAATCAAATTTTTATTACCTTTGTTCATAAAAAAATTATTTAACCCGTAACTTATTTATTTAACTTTTATGCAAGTTCCGCAAAACCTCAAATATACCAAAGAACACGAATGGGTGCGTTTGGAAGGCGATATTGCTGTTGTGGGTATTACTGATTTCGCACAAGGCGAATTGGGTGATATTGTCTATGTCGACATCAATTCTGTAGGCAATTCGCTTTCCGCTAACGAAGTTTTTGGCACTGTCGAGGCGGTCAAAACCGTTTCCGATTTGTTTATGCCACTTTCAGGCGAAGTGTTGGAGGTCAATGCCGCCCTAAACAACAATCCTGAAAAAGTGAATGCCGATGCTTACGGTGAAGGTTGGCTTGTCAAAATCAAAATTTCGAACAAAGCCGAATATGATCAACTTCTTGACTCTGCCGCTTACGCTTCGATCACAGGAAATTAATTGAAAAAAAGGAAATTAAAAGCCCTTTAGGGCTGAAATCTTAGTAGAAAATAGCAATCAAAGTATTCTTGAACTCCGTAGGGGTGAAATCTTGGTAGTATAAAGATGACACCCCTACGGGGTTCAAAATCAAATTTGTACCTTTTTTCTACTAAGATTTCACGCTTACAGCGTTCAAAACGGCATTTTAGAATCTCCCCGAATTTGGTACGAAACACCTGCAAAGGCGTTTTTTTGCTCTATTTTGAAAACAATTATCCCAAAGATGTGAAACAAAACAATAACTTTTAACAATGGACAATAACAATAAAACAAATACACAAGGGGCAAGTCCCTTTGCACAAACGTATTTTCATGGAACAAGGGCAGACCTAAAAATAGGTGATCTGATAGAAATTGGTTTTAACTCGAACTATGGGCAAAGAAAAAATGCGAAATATATTTTTTTAACTGCCACCCTTGATGCTGCAATTTGGGGAGCTGAACTTGCCTTTGGTGAAGAAAGAGAAAGGATTTATTTAGTAGAACCTACTGGAGAGATTGAAGACGATCCTGACTTGACGGATAAAAAATTTTCGGGTAATCCGACCAAATCGTATCGTTCGAATCAGCCTTTTAGGATTGTTGGTGAAGTTACTGTTTGGCAAGGGCATACAACAGAGCAAATAAAAATAATGAAAGATCACCTTGAGCAACTTAAGGAACAAAGGATAAATTCTCTAAATGATTAATTGCCAAAACGACAACAAAAAATATGCGATCTACTGACGATTTTAAAGCCTTTTATCAAACCATTATCGAACCCAAACTTGTAGAATTGGAAGACTATCGAAGCAAAGAAGCGGCATTGAAAAAAGTGCGCGTTTTGGTTTTGGTGGGCTTTTTGTTTTGTCATGCGGTTTTGGTTTTATACCAAATCGTGGCGCTTTGGACTTGGTTTGCGAGTTTGGCTTTTTGCGTTTTGGTAGGGCAATTTTTCTTGAAAAATTTTTGGCGAGATCGGCATTTGGAACAAACGATTAAGGATATTTTAATTAGAAACTGTCTGGGCTTTTTGGTGGAAAACTCTCAAACTGACGAAAAACCAATTCCTTTTGATTCTTTTGCTCAAAGCCAACTGTTCCATCAACCCATCGACCATTATACAGGCGAAGCAACCCTGAAAGGCAAAATTGGCGGCTATGATGCCATGCTTTCATTTGTAGAAGCGGGTTATGAAACGCTGATAAATGAGAAGAAAAAGCAGTGGATCACGGTTTTTAGGGGGCTTTTTGTGGAAGGTAAATTGAATGGCAAATTTAACGGTTTGACCTATATTTTACCCAATACTTGGGAGAAAAATTTTGGTTATTTGGGCGAAAAAATGAAATATTTTCATTTTCGTTATGGTGAGGGAGTGCGTTTTCACCACCCCGATTTTTCTAAATATTTTGCTGTTTTTAGCAACGATTCGGACGAAGCAACGGACTTAATTAATGAAGAAATTAGGGAAGCCTTAGTTGAAATCAAAAAAAGTATGGATACGAACGTATCGATAGTGCTGACCGAAAACAAGATTTTTATGGCAATCCCCACCGAACACATTGCTATGCACATTTCGCCTTGGAAAAAAGTGATGGGTTTGGACGAAATTTTAAATTTTTATCAATATTTTGGGCAAGTTCTTGACATCGTAATACATCTCAATAAAGCCGCCATTTCTGCCAAAAAAGACGAATGAAATACCTTGTTTTAATCCTATTTCTTTTTTCCCAACACCTCCTTTGGGCGAACGACACTTTGCAAATTATGCAAGTTTCGAAAGACCTTTTGAACGCCCTCAAAACTCGAAAACCCTA
This sequence comes from Cytophagales bacterium, assembly GCA_013297565.1. GTDB lineage: Bacteria > Bacteroidota > Bacteroidia > Cytophagales > Thermoflexibacteraceae > JAAFHK01. The sequence goes on along the minus strand of JAAFHK010000052.1, from coordinate 9,497 downwards.
TCAGGAATACCTACGCACTTTGCAAACCCTTGAGGCAGAGGAGATGGTGAATCAACTCCCCAATGATAATTACCGAAAAGCCTTTTGGATCAATATTTACAATGCTTATACCCAAATCCTGCTGATCGAAGTTCCCAATTCGTTTGAGGATCGGCAAACTTTTTTTACAGATAAGAAAATTGTCATTGCCGATAAAAAAATTAGTTTGGATTTTATAGAGCATAGAATCTTGAGGCGTTCGAAGGTAAAAATTAGTATGGGTTATCTAAAACGCTGGTTTAGAGGCAAGTACGAAAAAATGTGGGCTTTGGATAGCCTCGATTCTCGTTTGCATTTTGCCCTGAATTGCGGAGCAAAAAGTTGTCCGCCTATTCAGGTGCATTCTGCCGAATTTATCAACGATCAGCTTGATCGATGTACGGAATTTTACCTCAAAAACGAATGTGTTTATCAAAAAGAATTAAATTTGGTTTTCGTACCGAAGTTCATGGGCTGGTTCAGGGCTGATTTTGGTGGAAAAAAAGGCATTTTGGAGCTTTTGCGAAATTGGGAAATCATTGCCCCAAAAGCCACACCGAAAATCGAATTTAAAGATTATGATTGGACTCCTGCTCCTGCCAATTTTTTGGAATGAAAAATTTGTAAGTTGCTTTATGCTCAATCAACGAATGCTTTTGTACGGCGAACATTCTTGTTCGCCCAGAAACGAACAAGAACTTCGTTTTACTACCAAGTACCAATTTATTTTCAGTATAAGTCACCTATTCGATTTCGGTTTATAAAATCGTGCCTGAAAATTTGCAAAAACTACATTGGGCTTGCAAAAACCTGCGTCCAATACGCCCCCGATTTGCCAACTCCCATTTCCTTAAAATTGCCGTTCATGATATTTTTGCAGTGTCCTTCGCTTTTGATCCAGCCATCAACTACAGCTTTGGCATCGGGGTAGCCTTTGACTATATTTTCGCCATAAGTTCGCCATTTGTAGCCTGCGGCTGTGATTCGCCCACCAGGATCAGAACCGTTTTTGCCTGTGTGCGAAAAATAATTTTGTTTTTCCATGTCTTGACTGTGCTTGAGGGCGACGGATTCGAGCTGTGCCTGCCAAACGACCGTTCCGACAGGCGGCATCTGTGTAGAACCACAATTACAACCGCTTTTTCGCCATTTATTGACCAAATCGAGCAATTCTTGGCTTTCCGAATTACCGCTATTTGGATTGACCAATTCCTCTACTTTTTGGCAGGAGGCAAGCAAGATAAGGCTTATCAAAAATAATCTTTTCATAGGTTTTAAAAAATTAGAAAAATGAAAAATGAATTTCCCAAAAACCTTATTCGATACTGGCAATGCACTTTAGCTCGATGGCAATAGGCGTAGGCAAAGCCTTGATTTCTACCGTAGTGCGGCAAGGTTGATTGGTTTGGAAATACTGGGCGTAGAGGCGGTTATAAGTCGCAAAATCGGCTTTCATGTTGGTCAGAAAAACAGTTACATCTATCAAATTGTCCCAATGACTGCCTGATTCTTCCAAAATAATGCGTACGTTTTCGAAAACCGAACGGCATTGTGCCTCAATGTCGTAACTCTCGATATTGCCTTCAGAATCCAGCGTTACGCCAGGTATTTCCTTAGTACCTGCTTTGCGGGGTCCTACACCCGATAGAAACAATAAATTGCCCACTCTGCGGGCGTGCGGATACAAGCCCACTGGGGCGGGGGCTTTCGAAGTCGAAAAAGAATTGGATTGCATATTTTATCGATTATAATGTTTGTGCTTGCCTTTTACGCGCCCATGCTTGTCTTTTTTTACTTTTTTGGTCGATTCGAGGCGCTCCATTTCCATTTCATTGACTTCTTTCAAGGTCATGTAAGTAGGGCAAACCTGTTTGGAACAAGACGCACTTCCCAAACTTAGAGAAATGACGAATATAAAAAAAATACAATTTTTCATAATCATTGGAATATAAAAAAGTATGATGGCAAACGTAATGAGGCAAAATTACGGAAATTTGTGTATCTTTTGCAATAAAAATTCGTTTCTATGGTTAAAATTCCAGAAAAAGGAACTAATTTTGCAAGGTAATTTGCTTTATGGTCTAAAATAAAACTTATGAAAAGCCTACTTATTATTGTTTTCGCTTTATTTTCTTTGCCGCTTTGGGCGCAAGAAATGGTAAAAGTACAAATAAAATTTGATACGCTGCACGATGGCGTAAAAGAGGAATACTATGCCAAAAAAGAAAGCCCTGAAATTTTTGAAGGCGATTATCAAAGTTACTACGAAAGTGGGGCGGTGAAAGTAAAAGGCAAATACCAAAATGGCAAAATGATTGGTACTTTTGTTGGATATTACGAAACAGGCGAAATGAAAATTTTGGCGAGATTCGTAGAGGGCAAAAGAGAGGGAACTTTCGAAGAATTTTATCCAAATGGAAAGAAAAAATTGGTCTATGCGTGCCAAAACGACCTCAAACAAGGTTTTATTTACGCCTATAGTCCTGAAGGTTGGTTGCAAGAAAAAGGATTTTACAAAGATGATTTCAAACAAGATACTTTTTTTACCTATTTCGAAAACCAAACCGTAAAATCTTCGGGAACTTTCGAAAAAGGAAAATTGAATGGAATTTTGAAAAAATATTATTCGAACGGCAATCCACAAGAGGAAATTACTTACGTAGATGACGTACAACACGGAAAAACGCTTAGCTATTACGAAAACGGCAATCCGCAAACCGAAACCTATTATTATAATGGGATTCTTACGACCGACTCGGTTCGCACTTTTTACCCAAATGGGCAGTTGGATTTAGAAATTGTCCGTAAAAACGACAAATACAGCAATTTCAAAGTTTTCAATTCGAGAGGAACGCTTACGAAAGAAGGTCGGGTTTTGATGCGTAATGGCGAAAAATTGGGTACTTTGGTTCGCAAATCTTCCTTCTTGGCGGCAGTGCTTGACGGACAGGTGAAAGGATATTATGATTCGGGCAAACCTAAATTCGAATTGCGGTACAAAGATGGCAAACAAAGCGGTTTGAATGTGTATTATTACGAAACGGGCGAGGTTGAGAAGAAAGTTGATTTCTCAAACGAAGAAAAAAACAGAGACATCACAACCTACTACAAAAATGGTAATGAAGAAAGTGAAATCCAATACAAAAATGGCACAGAAGCAGAAGGCACTTGGAAATATTACCATTCGAACAAAGAGCTAAAAGCCAAAGAAACTTACAAAAACGGCAAAAAAGAAGGCACACGCACAACTTTTTACGAAACAGGCGAAAAATTTGAGGTCGAAACCTACGCATTTGGTTTCCTAAGAGGTTTCAAATTTGTTTATTACCCGAACGGACTTTTGAAAGCCATGATTCCCTACCGCAAAAACCGCATTTCGGGTGTGGTGAAAACGTATCACCCTAACGCCAAATTGGAAAGCGCAGGCAAACAGTATGGTACTGAAAAAGTAGGAAAATGGATTTATTATGATGCCAAAGGCAAAAAGATAAAAGGCGAAACTTGGAAAAAAGGAGTAGTAGTTGCGGTAGATTAATTTCCTAAAGTGTTGATTTTCAAAACTGCAAGGTCTTAAAGACCTTGCAGTTTTTTTGTTTTAGAATGTGTTACTTTCCTAATTTTTTCCTAATCGAAAACTGCGGTTTATCATTTTGGAGGGAATAAATACGGCTAATATACTCGCCAACTACGCCCAAAACAATCAAAAGAACGCCTGTACTGAAAAAAATACTTACGATCTGTGCAGTAAAACCTAAAGGTACATCATAAATAATTTTTTTGACCATAAAAACAGTCCCCGCCAAAAAACTTACTAAAGCAACCGCCATGCCCAAATAGATAATCATTTTGAGAGGATAGGTCGTAAAGTTGAATAGGATATTACTGGTAAGTAAAAGCAGTTTTTTGAGAGAATAGCCCGACTTACCTTCTTTGCGCTGTTCGTGTCTAACTAATTGATAATCAATGTATTGGGTATGCCAATGCAACAAACCATCAATAAATACAAAACTTTGTCGGTGTTGTTTGACGCTATCGCAAAGACTCGATTTGAAAAGTCTAAAGGAGGTAATGTCGCCTTGGTTTTTGAAAATGCTTTGAAACATTTTTTGAACCAAAAAACTACCTAAGTTTCGAAACGGATTGTGTTTTTTCTTTTCATACACTCCATAAATGAGGTCGGCTTCGGTTTGAGCTTGGCGTATGATCAGTTTAAGGATTTCTTCGGGCGGAATCTGCAAATCGTCATCAATGGTAATGATAAAATCGCCCTTTACGTGATTAAAACCACACATAAGGGCGTTGTGTTGTCCAAAATTGCGGGAAAGGTGAATGGCTACTACTTGTTGAGGGAAATCTTTTTGCAAAGTTTCAAGCATTTGCCAACTGCCGTCCCGACTGCAATCATTGACAAAAATAACTTCGTAAGTCTTTGATATTGAGTTAAATACCTTGTCGAGGCGTTCCAAAAGTTCTCTCAAAGTATATTGACTATTATAAACAGGCACAACGACCGAATAAACAGGATTTTTTTCCATTCCAAATGTATATTTTGCGGAACAATGTTACGCAAAATATTTTATTTAACCATGAGTTCAGTCCTAAAAATATCTTGTTCGCCAATGACTTTTACCCAATAAACGCCTTTTTCAGTAGGTTTAAAAGGAATTTCTTTGGTGTAATTGACGACATTTTTGGTTTTAGTTTGGAAAACCATGCGTCCGCTTGGGCTCATGATATTGATCACCGCCCAACCAATATCGGTTTTACCAACCTCAATTTTTATTTTTTCTTTGCCCAAAGTTGCCTTCAGATTTACACCATCTTTCACCGCCGCATTATTTTTCACTTCGGTTTTTATTTCTGCTTTCGGGTCAGTTTTAGTTTCCGTTTTTGGATTTTCATTGGCTACGATTTGGCTTATTTTTTGGCTACTTTTCTTGAACATCACATTGATTGGCACAGCCGTAACCTCACTGATCGTTTTGGGTTTGCTGGATTCTATTCGCAAACGATACCGTTCTCCCGCTTCTATGTTGTCAGGGATTTTGACCTCGAACATGGTTTTTCCTGTTGCAACAGTTCCCAAAAGCAATTTTTTATCATTAAAGTTGCCATTTTTGTCTGAAAGCACCAGCGTAAATTGATTGTCAGCGGCAAAGGCTTTTTGGGCTTCGAAAAACACTCCAATATTTTCGCCTTGTCGAACTTCTTTTGGATAATCCGCCACTTTGAAAATACTGCTCATATCAAGTTTGATAGTTTGGGTAACAGGATCGGCAGGAGCAAAAGTTTCGCTTCCTTGTTGAAAAGCCTGTACTACAATCTCCTCTATGCCTTTGATAGTCAGTAAGTTATCTTCCAAATCTGCTTTTCCTTTCAAAACTTTGAACTGCACAGGTAAGCCTGAACTGCTCGAAGCCTGTAATTCGAAAGGCGGCGAACTGGGACTTTTACGGCTAACTTCAGTAAAAACAATGCGTTGCGAACGGAGTTTTACCCAAAAAGTAGTCGTTGCGGTATCGGGGTGGTAGAGTTCGTTGCCTACTTGGATCGCCCGAACGGTAACTTTTCCTGCTTTGTCCTCCACTTTTAGGTTGTTCGAGCCGATCAGTTTGGCAGAACCTTCTATTTCCCATTTTGTAATTGGCAAGCCTGAAAGTGCTTTGGCAGAAAGCGGAAATGCTTCTTCTGTTCCCAATTTATCGTCTATTTTTTCGATTTTAATTGCCTGTTTTGCCTTCAAAACATCAAATTCTAGGGTCTGTTGGGTAGGGACATACTGATCACTGCCCGAAGTGCTAACTTGCAAAACCGCCCTGCCTGTATTGATCATTTGGATCGAAAAATCGTCCAGGAGCATAATAGGACCTGAAACAACCTCAATCGTTATTTTGACCTCTTTTGGACTTTTGATATTGAGTTTGAAATTGGGTTCGTTAAAGATTTTTTCTTTGATAGGTTCGATGCTCATGGGTGGAGCAAGCAAATTCTTTTTGACCCCCAAAATACTAATGTCAAAATCTTTTTCGAAGACCAGACCGTGCGAATCTTTGGCACGCACACGGATTTTTTCCTTACTTTTTTGGGAAGCGTTCAAAAAACCACTTTTTTCGACCACCAATTTATTTTCGATAATGCCAAAAGCCGTATTCGAATTGAGAATTTCGAACGTAATCCGATCTCCTCTGTCGGCATCAGAAGCCGTTAGCAAGCCCACGACCGTTTGGCTGTTTGCATTTTCCAAAATCTTGTTTTTAGAGAGTTGAATATCTGTAGGGGCTTTAAAAACCTGCGTGATTTCGGCTTTTACCTCGTTTTTTATTTCACTTGGCACTCCTTTTACTTCAGGAGTTTTTATAGGCATTATTTCTTCTGGATCGTCAGCCATGATGGTTTGAGGAAAGTCAATCTTAGGAATAGTCATGGTTTTGATCATGCGACGGTCGATGGCAAAAGACCAACTTATGGATTGTGGTAATCTGGTTTCGACAGCCTTAAAGTCTTCACTTAGCAAGCGTTTGCTAACTATTTCATTTTCAGTTACTTGTATTTCTTCAGTTAGTATTTTCTTCGTAGAATCATGTTCTTCACGCACCGTAGTTCCCCCATAAAATAATGTTTTTTGGCTCGAAGAACTTACTCCTTCCAACTCATTCCATACAACAAAATCTTGATGACTGCTATGCTTTTTGGTTGTATCGATTACTGTATTTTGCGTGGCAATATTGAGTTTGGCAGTATCTTTTTTGCTTAGTGTAATTTTTTCAATAGCTTGATTTTCAGCATTTTGCAAAACAATTTCTCGAACAGGCAACGAGTCGTCATTCCCAATCGTAATGCTATTTCCTGTTCGTTCCATACCAATCGTTTCATATTGCAGATTATCAATATATAATTGGTTATAGGTTTGGGCGGACTCTACGGTGATTTCGTCAATATTTTTCCAATTTTCAAACCTAAATTCTTGGTATTCATTTTTTACCAAAATCAGTTTTTCATAAAGCATTTTACCATTTCGCAAACCCTTTATAACAGCCTCAAATTCACCCCAAGGGCGTTTTGCCCAAAAACCCAACAAAGAAAATGTACCTTTAGCGAAATGAAGCCGCCCAAAATTTCCCTCTTTTTCATTTGCCTGCCAACAAAAATTACTTTCATAGGCGTGTTTATTAAAAACTTGAGTATTTATTTCAAAAATATCGTGATTTTCCCCAAACTGGGTAGTTCCTAAAAAAGCATATTCGAAAGTAAGCTGTTTTTGAGCCAAAAGCGGCGCGCAAGAAAGTCCCCAAGCCAAAAGCAAGGGAAATAGGTGTGAAAACAAAGGTTTTATAATTAGTTTCATGACCTTTTAAAGATTGGTATTTGTTTGTGTTCCGTCTTTTGCCTTATTATTACAAATTACAAGCCAACCTTTATTTCTTTTTAACCAAAGACCTGTAGTATTTCAGGAAAATTTGGCTAATTTTGCCTAAAAAATAAATTTTATGATTACACAAAATCTCCATTGTTGGCAAACCGAACTCGAAAACGATCTGGTTCGAATGATTCCTCTTAAGGAATCGGATTTTGAACGGTTATTTCAGGTGGCTTCCGATCCTTTGATTTGGGAACAACACCCTAACCACGACAGATACCAAGAAGCCGCCTTTCGAATCTATTTTGAGGGAGCTATAGCTTCAAAAACCGCTTTTTTAACTTTAGAAAAACAAAGCAATGAAATTATGGGTTGTACTCGTTACTATGATTTCGATCTGGAAAAATCCTGCCTGATGATTGGTTATACTTTTTTGGCTCGAAAATATTGGGGTGGAAATCATAACGGGGCTTCCAAAAAATTGCTTTTGGATCATGCCTTCCAGTATGTAGAAAAAGTAGGTTTCCAAATTGCTGAAAAGAACCTTCGATCCCAAAAAGCGGTTATAAAATTGGGGGCAAAAAAAGAAAATGAAATCTATCTGCCCGAACACGACCACTCGCAAATACTTCATTATGAATATTTTATTTATAAAAATGATTGGATATGAAAAATTGCTTTGCCGAAATTATTGCCATTGGCGATGAGGTACTTTATGGACAGGTTTTGAATACCAATGCCCATTTCTTGAGTACCGAATTGGATAAAATAGGGATTAAAACCATTAGACACAGCACCGTACCCGACAAGCGGCGGGATATTTTGGCGGTATGGAAAGAGGCGGAACAGCGTGCCGATCTGATCCTGATCACAGGCGGACTGGGACCCACCAAAGACGACCTTACGAAAAAACTATTGTGTGAATATTTTGGCTGTGATTTGGTATTAAACAAAGAAATTTTGGCACATATCGAACATCTTTTGAGCTTGAGAAACCTCAAAATTAACGATTTGAATTACGGACAAGCTGAAATTCCCACAAAAGCCCAAGTTTTGCATAATGCCATTGGGACTGCGGCGGGAATGTGGTTCGAAAAAGAGGAGAAAATATTTATCTCGATGCCCGGTGTGCCTGCCGAAACCAAACGCATTTTTACCGAACAGGCTTTGCCCAAAATCAAATCTTTCTTCCAAACTCCTGTTATTTTCCACAAAATTATTCGCACGATCAACCTTCCTGAATCGATTTTGGCAAAAAAAATAGAACATTGGGAGGATAGCTTGCCCGAACATATTCGTTTGGCGTATTTGCCAAGCATGGGACACGTGCGCTTGCGACTAACGGCTACGGGTGAGGATAGGGCGAACTTGGAAAAAGAAGTGGAGCAAGAAATTGAAAAAGTATTGCCTTTGATCGAAAAAAATGTATTTGGGTATGATCAGGACGAACTTGATGAAGTGATTGGGAAAATTTTGCAAAGTCAGGGGCAAACCCTTGCGACAGCCGAGAGTTGTACAGGTGGTTTCTTGGCACACCAATTCACGCAACGTGCAGGATCGAGCCGTTATTTTGTAGGGGGCATTGTGGCGTACAGCAACGAAGTGAAAATCAAGGCTTTAGGCGTAAAAAGTGAAACCATTGAGCAGTATGGAGCAGTCAGCGAACAAACCGCTCGGCAGATGGCAGAAAATGTGCGAAAAATGTACGGTGCTACGGTCGGCATTGCGACTACAGGCATTGCGGGACCTGATGGCGGACGACCCGATAAGCCCGTAGGGACGATTTGGATTGCGTATGCAGACGAAAAGGAAACTTTTGCCCAAGAACTGCGACTCTCACAAGACCGCACGCTAAATATCAATCTGACCACTACGCACGTTATGAACCTTTTACGTTTGAAATTGCTGAATTTTAAATAAACTGAAACTATTCCCTTTCGGTTCATAAAATCGCCTATAAAAATTTGCCCAAAAACTACGATTTTAAGACAAGGGGCATGCCCTCTTGTCAAAATACATACGTTAGTGGCAAGCATTATAACACAAAGTTTCCTCAGGAACTAAACAATTAACATAAACAAAAAATATTATGACAGACAGTGAAAAAATTGCAGAAAATGTA
>JAAFHK010000519.1 GCA_013297565.1 Cytophagales bacterium | reverse complement strand
GATTCAATCGGAGGAGTTTCCCTGAAAGTATGTTTGAGAAACTGATTTTGAGAATGCTCAATCATAAACCATTGATTTACAAAGAGTTAGTTGGATATGTTCCCTAAACGGTAATACCTATATTTTTTAATTCCAAGTTTAGCTTTTGGAAAGGTTGGAATTTAAGAATTGCCCCACAATTCGGAATTTCAGGGTTTTAAATTCCATTACAATTCTCAAAAGCATAAAATTGAATCTGCGTATAAATAAATTTTTAAAAAAAATACACAGAAAATATTCTTGCGTAATAAAACAATAAAAAACTATTTGACATTTCGCAACATAAAATATTTCCATTTTTGAGTCTTTTTAGCAAAAAATCACCCAAGAAAACCACCGCCCCGCAATCGGTGATGTCGTGTTGGCGAATGAGGGTGTGGGATTGCATGATTAGTTTTTGGGTAATTCCTCGAAATTCACACTGCTTTTGCGTATCAATTCGAGCAGAGCCGCAGTAGGTGGTACATAATTTTCACCTTGCCAAAATAAAGGATCGTATTTTTGGGCTTTTTCGGCTAATTTGTCCATTTTTTTGAATCGTTCGCTTTTTTTAAACTTATTAGCACTTTCGTTAATAAGTTGATGCATACTCATTTCACAAAAGAGATTTAACTTCACCTTTTTATTTGCCAAAACTCGATTTTCGGTTTGGTTAAGACTTGTATAAGAAAGTACCCATTTATTGTTTAAAAGACGATAATCTGCGATAATATGAGCCTGATAAACAGAACTACTATCTCGTCCCCAATTGTATTTTTCACTGATTGGCTTGAGTAGGTTTTGTTCCACTCGAATTATAGCATAACTGTCTGTTGTAATATACAAATTGATTTCCCATTGTTTAAGACTACTGGTAATCTGTAAAATATAAATCTCCTTTCCATCATAGGAAACCATATTTTTTAGATTACAAATTGCTTTATTTATAGATTTTTCTCGCAAAAAATAAGGTTTTATAGCAAGAGCATCATGTTGTAAGGAATTAATGGGTCCCTGTAACAAGCTAAAATTAATTTTTGATTTTTTTGTAAAATCCATTTGCATACTTTTTTGTATCCGCACTTCGTCCCTTACCCTAAATTTAGTATCTTCAGGCATATTGTAAGGTTGTTTATAGACATCTACCAAACTTTCCGAAAAATAAAATAAACTATCGTCTTCTATAGCCGCTTCTCTATAAAATACTTCCAAGATATTAGGTTCGGTAGGATAGTTTTCAGGAATTTTTTGAATTACTTTTTGCAAAATTTCTTCAGCCGAAATTGCCGAGATAGTTATTTCAGGCAAAAATTTAGCATTTTCTTGCAAAGAAATTTCTACATATTTTGATAAGTTATTTTTAAGAGAGTCGACCGACAAATACAAAGTTTCGTAACCAATATGGGATATTTTTAATTTTTGATTTTTAGTATCGGGAAAAACAATCAAAAAACTACCGTCCGTATTGCTAATTGTATTGATTGGCAAGGATTGTAAGGAAATATGTACTCGCGCTAAAGGTTTTTTCAAATGATCCATAATTTGCCCTTGTAAAGTATAATTTTGGGCAAAAAGAGAGAAAAAAGGCAATAAACAGAAATATAGGAACAGAAAAAATTTCATATTTTATAGTTAGAATTGAACATTAAACGAAGAATTACTTTTAGTAACTCTTCGTTTAACAAATGCTTTTTAATTTTTTGTTGCACCACCAATGCCTGCTCCCTCTCCTGCGGCTTCACCTGTGCATAATTTGTAAATGACCAAAGCGGCTATTCCGACACACAACAACACAAACCACCAAGCCCCACCATTTGTTTCTGTCATTTCCTGCTCGTTCATTTCGACCAAGCCGCAAGCCTCTAAATTGAAATTTGTCATTTTTGTTTTTAATTTTAAAATTTTTGTAAAAAATACACCATGTTTCGTGTGTAATAAAACACCATGGTTCGTACGGTGCAAATTTTACAAAAAAAAATGCAAAATTTAGTATAAAAATTAACAATATTTAACAACAAACAAGCCGCCCCGCAATCAGTGATGTCGTGCTGTTTGATGAGAGAGGGACGAGGCATGGGAACTGCTATAAATTAGGGAACAGATTATTCATTTTAGGAGGCTGTATTTTTTCCTTTTTGTATTTTTTAGGTAACTCGAAAAGAGTTTCGTCTATTATTTTTGGATTGATCTGTTCTGCTTGAAACTCGATGATTGCATATTGAGTAATGAGTTTTTGATATAATACGATCCCTTTACCTCTAAAAATCAAATTTTTTGCCCCTTTTACATTAGGTTGTATCTCATCTGTAATCCAATATTCGGTTTTAGAATTGTTTTCATCAAGGTACAAAGTGCATTTCTTATTAAGAATTACACTATCTTTTGCAGTTCGGATTAATTTAGGCTCTTGCTGTTTTTTTCCTTGCCAATCCGTTTGCAATATCTTTTTTTCTTGTGGATTAACAGAGTAATCTTGTCCCCCCATTTCCAAATAATAAATATAATTAGGATCAGCCATTTCACGGAGGCGATCTTCTTTAAAGAGCAGATCAAAATTTTCCGATTGGATTTGAGGAAAAACTTTTTTGATATTTTCGTTTTCAGTTTGCATTTTAAAGCGATACTTGATCTCACCTTCGAAACTTTGCGCTATTATGTAATTGCAAAAAAACAGATTTATGCAAAAAAACAGATTATATTTTATCATTTTTTATAGATTAAGTGTGTAAAAACAAGGACTAAAGCGTTTATCTTTAGTCCTTAAAAGAAAACTTAACTTTGTTATACTCAATAAAAATTGCTTTGTGATTTTGGAATATGAAAATTCCAAGACATTAGGTTTTCTAATTCCGAAGAATACTGATCAATTCTATTGAAAAAAT
>JAAFHK010000518.1 GCA_013297565.1 Cytophagales bacterium | reverse complement strand
ATGCTATCAAAAAATTAAACAAAACTTTATATAGGTTTTGGAAAGGGTCAAATTTTCAAAATTTAAAATAAAGTTTATGAATAAAAGTAAAACGCCCTTTAGGGTGTTTCTAAAATACTGGAAATCAACACATTGGCACACCCTAAAGGGTATGCTACAGAATTATTCATAAACTCTAAAATTTCAACCTCCCGCTTAATGCCAAAAGTAGAATACCAATTTGCTCGAAGTAAAAAATACGCATTATTTTTTGTTCAAAATTGCTAAAATTCGCTTTATGGTATTAGCTTTGTGAGTCATTTTCAGAAAAGTCAAAAAGGTTATTTGAAGTCCATGAATTGGGTTTTTTTTATAAACCAATTTCTCATTTACCTTTCACAATGCGACAACAAACACCAAAATTGCACTTTTAACACAAATCTCGATATTTCATGAATGTTTTTAAAAAAATACAATCCTCTTATCATTTAGCCTTGCTTCTGACCTTGCTTTTAGCGGTTTTAAGCGGTATTGTGGTAACGAAAGCGGTTTATACTCAAGATAAAGATGCCGCCCTCATCAATGACGTAGCGCGCCAGCGTATGTGGTCGCAACGTTTGGCAAAAATGTCTTATATGCTGCTTTATATGGACTTGGACTCGGCACAAAAGACAAAAACCATCAAAGATAGGCGTGATTTTCTGAAGAGTTTCAAAGAAAACCATCAACATTTCCTGCGGCGTGATGTGGATTCGATCAAGGGCGAAAATAGCGCTGCCGTATTAGCCATTTACCAAGAAATGCAAGCCGCAACCGACAGCCTTGTGTTTGCTTTTGAGTCAATAGATAGCCTCTTGCTCCATGATCTCACCAAAAATCCTGCACATATTCGTCCTATTATCGATAAAATTGTCAAGTATGATGTAATTTATGTTAGCAACATAGATAAGGTAGTTGCCCAGTATGTGGCAGAGTCAAAAGCAAAAATTGAGATAACGGTCATAATCATTATGACATCCGTAGCTTTGTTCTTTGTGATGGCAGTTGTGCAGAATTTTTATATTTTCAAACCCCTTAATTTATATGTGCATAGTTTGTTCGAAGATTTGGCAAAAGAACACCAAATAAGCCAAGCGGCTACCCAAAAGGCTGAAAAATATGCTAAGGAACTGCAAGCAAGCCAGGAAGAATTAGAAACATATAATGAAGAACTGCTGACTTCGGAAGAGGAACTAAAACAAAACATGGAAACGCTGAAGATATCGCAAGATGCCTTGCAGATGAGTGTTTCGCGCCTAAATGCCTTGATGGATTCACAGACCAACTACGTCATCAGGACTGACCTAAGTGGGTTATATACATACGCCAATGCTAAGTTTATTGAAGTATTCGGTAGTATTTACCATGCCAGCAATTTAAAAGACTTGATGGGACACCATTGTACGGATTTAATGTACGGTGATGATATAGCAAAAATTGAGCAGGCTATTAAGGACTTACTCACTGGCTCAACGGATACAGTAAGTTTAGAACTCCAAAAACCCCTACCCAACGGACAAATTACGGTTGGTTTATGGGATTTTGCTTGTATTCGGAATGAAAACGGAGAACCTATCGAGATACAGTGTATAGGGATCGATTTTACTGAACGCAAAAAAGCCGAACAAATCATTAAACAACAATCCCAAGAACTACAAAATAACCAAAAACGCCTTTTACTTTTATTAGAAGGCACTTTTATAGGTGTTTGGGAATTTCCTTTTGCTACTCAAGAGTTTCACTGGGACGAGACTTGCCAAGAAATTTACGGATTGGCAAAAGCCACTACCACTCATGAAGAATGGGAAAGTTTGATTGAAACGGATTATTTGGAGGCGGTGCGGGAAGCACCCAAAGATTTTTTGGCTGGCAAAGTGGAGCATTATAGCATAGAATACCGCACCAAGCCTATAAAGGGGCGTTCGAAATGGATATTGGCAAAAGCCACTATGCTGTTCGATACTTCTCAAGTACCCTTTTCTTTGATAGGCACTATAGAAGACATTACGGCACGAAAAAATACAGAACAGCTGATCCAAATGCAGAACCAAGATTTGCAAGAAAGTCTTGGACAGATCCTGAACCTGCGTATGCAGAGCCAGCAATCCCAAGAAAAAGCCGAAAAACTTTTGATGAGTGTTACTGCCTCCATAGTGTATGCGCGCCGTATCCAACTGGCTATGTTACCTGCTAAATCAGCGATAAAAGCACACCTGCCCGATATGTTGCTTTTTTATCAAGCCAAAGACATTGTATCGGGTGATTTTTATTGGTTCTCGAATGCTCAAGGTTTGAAATCAAGCGTCATACTTGCCGTTGCTGACTGCACAGGGCATGGCGTACCAGGAGCATTTATGACCGTAGTGGGCAATACTTTGTTAGACCAGATTATCAATAAAGAAAAATGCTTTTCGCCTGCCGACATCCTAACCACCATAGACAAGCGCCTTTTGCTAATCCTACAACAGAAACAGGACGAAAGAGACGTTAATGACGGTATGGACATTTCCCTGCTCAAGCTGGATTTGGAAGAGCAAACCCTCATCTGGGCAAGTGCCAAACGCCCGCTTTGGATTTTTGAAAATGGTAAAACAGAAGCTACAGAATACAAAGGCAACCGTTTCCCCATTGGCAGTAGGCAGTTTAGGGAGAAAAAATTTACAGAAACGGAAATTGCCTTGCAAAAAAATGACGTAATTTACGCATTTACAGATGGTTACGTGGATCAATTTGGTCAAGAAGGTAAATTTACTACGCGCCGATTCCGTCAGATTCTTAGCCACATTCACTCCCAAACTTTCGAAGAGCAAGAGGAAATATTAACCCAAAATTTGGAAAATTGGCAGGGCGCATACAAGCAAACTGATGATATTTTGGTAATAGG
>JAAFHK010000517.1 GCA_013297565.1 Cytophagales bacterium | reverse complement strand
TCTTTTTGACCTCAAAACAAAAACAGCCGTTTCTGAAAAGAAACGGCTGTTTTTGTTTAAAAAAACTACCCAAAAATTATTTAGGATATAGTTTGGTGCGAATTTTTTCAATGCGTTCGGCAGTTTTGCCAGTAGCATCGTCTTCGTATTTTTGGGCTAACTGGCGAGCAGGGGCTTTTTTATCTCCCCAAACTTTATCGGCTTCGACCTCGAAACCGCCAATATCCTTGCTATTATGCCCCATATAACCGCATTGGCTCAAGCCCAAAACAAAAGTCAAAGCCAGAATGTATAAAAAATTGCGTTTCATCGGCGTACTGTTTTTTTTGTTACAAATCTATGAAATTATTTTTTTGAAACCAAAGCCTTATTGATTTTATGCAAAACTCCATTTGTGGCTTTTAAATCTTGCTCGACCACTTCAGCCCCGCCCACGGTTAGTGTCCCTTCAACGATTTCAACTTTTAGTTTTTTTCCGTCCAGCGTAGTGAGTTCTTGCCCATTGTCCAGCGTTGGAATCGTAAAATTACCCTTTACGGTATAACTTTTTAGTAGATTTTTCCAGTCCGAAGGTTTAATCCCTGCTTGCGCTTGCCCCGCTTCGTTTGGAATAAAAACCGTAAATTCATCACCTTCTTTCAATATTCCATTCAATTCGGTTTCGCTAAGGGCATTTTTAAGTTGTTCAGCAATCATTTTTTGCAAAGGCTGATCGCCATTTTGAGGAGGCGTATTGGTATTTTCGACAGGTGTAAGGGCGGCTAAAGAATCGGCTGTACGAATCACCGCTAAGGAATCGGCATTGGTAGCCGTATTTTGGGTTTCGCTTGTTTTATTTTCACAAGCCATGACAAAAATTCCGAAAAACAAAAGTAAAAAAGTAGTTTTCATTTCTTAATAATTTTTTGATAAAGTGATAAAATCATGCCGTCTTTCAAGCCCACATCAGGAACGATTAGGTTTTGGGCTCTGGCACAGCGCATGGCTTCCAAATAAATTTCGGTAGCGGGAATGATGACATCGGATCGATTTTCATTAAGGCTAAAACGAACTTCGCGCTCTTTGATGTCGTATTGGGCGATCATGTCGCGCACCCGAATCACCTCATTGATGTCCGTACTGCGCAAATCTTTGTTTTTATGGGTTGCCAAATCAAATATTTTGGTAATATTTCCACCTGTACCAATGGCAACAAATTCGCCTTCATATTTGGTGATTTTTCGGTTGATCCATTCGCGCATTTTTTCGCGCATATCGTTTGCTTCTTTGTGTTCGAGTTCTCGCACCGAACCCATTTTGAAAGATTTGGAAGCAAATTTTTCCTTTTGATAATACAAATTCAGTTCTGTACTGCCACCACCCACATCAACGTGGATACAATTCCTGTCGTCAAGATAAGAAACGATTGCCGTATTTACCAAATCTGCCTCCTCGTCCCCGTCAATAATTAATATTTTTAAGCCTATTTCTTTCAATACTTTTTGGGCAATTTCCCTTCCATTATCGGCTTCACGCATGGCAGACGTAGCACAAATCATATAATCTTCGACTTCGTAGAGTTCCAAAAGTAATTGGAAAGTACGCATAAGTTTCATGAATTTGGCTTCTGTTTCAGCTAATATAGAACCTTTACTAAACACATCATGCCCCAAACGAAGCGGAAAACGCACATATTCCAATTTCTTGATCATCGGTAAGCCTTCGTAGGTCGTAATGCGCGAAAGTTGAAAACGGATCGCATTCGAACCTATATCTACAACGGCAATTTTATAAAAGGGACTATCAAACATATTTTGGTGTAAGGATATGGGCAAAGATATTACCCAAAGTTCGAAAAGCCAAACAAAAAACGGGAAAGTTCGATTTGTTCGAACAACAAAAAAATAAAACACCATTTTGTTCAAAAAATGGTGTTTTATCAACAGTATTCGACTTGATTATTTATGGCGTTCTAAAAAAACTTCAGATTAATGACCTCTTTTTCTGTCAAATAACGCCATTCGCCACGTTGTACGCTTTTTTTGTCCAAACCAGCATAACCCACTCTGTCCAAACCAATTACCTCATAGTTCAAATGCTCGAACATACGTCTGACGATTCGGTTTTTACCACTATGCAACTCGACTACTACGGTATTGTCCTCAATGGTTCGGTAAAGTTTGTCGAATTGGCTTTTGCCATCTTCGAGTTCTACGCCCGCCATGAGTAATAATTCGTCTTCGGGCGTTAGGGTTCTATCTAAAATCACCTTATATTCTTTTTTGATACGGTTCGAAGGGTGCATCAGTTTTTCAGCCAATTCACCATCATTCGTAAAAAGCAAAAGTCCTGTCGTATTCCTGTCCAAACGCCCCACAGGAAAAATCCTTTCTTCGCAGGCTTCCCGAATCAAGTTCATGACAGTTTTGCGACCTTCAGGGTCATACACGGTTGTAATGTGATCTTTGGGTTTATTCAAAAGCACATAAACCAATTTTTCGCGCTTCAAAGGTTTTCCACCGTATTCGATCTTGTCGCCTTGACGCACTTTGTAACCCATTTCTGAAACAATTACGCCATTGACTTTTATTTTTCCCGCCAAAATCAAATCATCTGCTTCTCTGCGTGAGCAAACTCCTGCATTAGCAATAAACCGATTGAGGCGCGTTGTGCCGTCCGATTTATTTTCCTTATCATTTCTACCTCGCCTTTTGCCAACTTCCTGACGGCGTTTCGCAATTTCTCTCAAACGACCCATATCATAACTTGGCGGTCTTTGAGCATTTTCAGCCCTTCCTCTACGTTCGCGTTTTTCGTATGGCGGTTTGTTTTCGCCAGTTCCGTATTCTCTGCGTTCGCGTTTTTCGTAAGGCGGTTTATTTTCGCCAGTTCCGTATTCTCTACGTTCGCGCTTTTCGTATGGCGGTT
>JAAFHK010000516.1 GCA_013297565.1 Cytophagales bacterium | reverse complement strand
CTTACTGAAGGAGCTATCGAAATCCTTATGTACCCAAACCCAGCTCAAGATGTGTTGAATATTTCGATGAAAAATGTTGAAAAAGGCACTAAATTGGCTATTTTCAATACTTTGGGGGTAATCGTTTGGACAGCAGAAGCAAACGAATCGAACCTTAGCGTCAATACCAACGATTTGGCAAAAGGCGTATATATTTTGCAAGTATCCTCCAAACAAGGATTCCTTTCTGCACACAAATTTGTGAAACAATAAAAGTTGTTTCATAAATCATAAACGAAAAACAGCCATTTTTTAAAAAAAATGGCTGTTTTTTTATTGTTTATTGAAAAAAGGCTGCTTTCTGTGTTTTTTTCGTATATTTGAGAGAAAAGTCATTATCTTTTGGAAAGTAAGTCTTGAGATTGGTCAAAATAAATTGTTTATACTAAGAAAGTTTATGAGCAATTTGTAAAACGCCCTTTAGAGTGTTTCTAAAACATTGAAAATCAACCTCTTGGTACAGAAAAAGTCTATGCTACAGATTTTTCATAAACTTTAATCATTTATCTTTTTCGCCAATTTTGCCGCTTCCGTTTTTCTTCCAAATTGCAAATACTGTTGGTTCGAATTATCAAGGTCTAACCATTTCTTTTCTAACCATTTCTCTACCATTTCTTCCAAAAAATGCGCCGCTTCCCGAATTTCATGTCTTTCAAAATTTTGTCCCGCTTCACAAAGCCTGACCAAATAAGCATTTTCGCTATCCGCAGGAGCAAAACTTAAAATGGGTTTTCTGACCGCCAAATATTCGTAAATTTTACCAGGGACGTGCATTTTCTCATTTTTGAAACGAGGGTTGATCAGGAAAAGTAGGGTACTTTCATACAAATATTGGATCGAACGCTGGTGTTCGACATAGCCTGTTTCTTCTAAATAGTTGCCTAAACTGTATTTTTTGATTTGCTCACGAACCACTGGGGAAAGCAGTCCCACAAAACGTAGTTTTAAAGGCAGGGCGGGAAATTTTTGCAAAACCATTTTCATAGACTCGAAAAAACAAGCGGGTTCGTAAAATTCGGGCATAATCCCCGCAAAAGTAATCACAAATTCAGTTTGTAGAGCAGATTTTAGATTAGGAAAAAGCCTTTCTTCGTAACCCATTGTATGCACATGGATTTTTTCGGAAATGGGTTTGTTTGTTTTTCGAGAAAAAAGCTGTTTGGAAAATTGGCAGTGAGTAAGTACCAAATCGGCATTTTCGAGGGTTTGGCGTTCATATTTTCGGTCGACCCAGTTGGCTAATTTGGTTCTATAAAACTTGTCGAGGTAGGAAATATCTGTCCAATAGTCGTGCAGATCGGCAATCCATTTGATACCCAAATTTGCTTGCAATTTGTGTCCTACCAAATGCGTAGAGTGAGGAGGACCCGCCGTAATGACGATTTCAATGTTTTCTTTTTGTATAATTTCTTTGGCTTTTTCGTAGGCAAATTTGTTCCAAGTTCTTCGAGGATCGGGTAAAAAGAAATTTCCACGTACAAAACGGGCTATTTTTTGCAAAAAAGTCGGGTTGGGTTCATCGGCAAGGTTATTGGCAGGGATTTTTCCTTTTCCGATCCATTTCTTGTAAAAATCAAATAATTCGGCATTTTTGGTTCTAAAAACAGTTACTTCCGAAGGAATTTGCTCAAGCAAACTGTGGTCAAGCAGAGGGTAAGTGGCATATTGCGGATCGGGACTTAGGACATAGCAAAGCAACTGATTATCAAGCAAATGCCGTATCAACGAAAGCCAACGCTGTACGGCTGGACCTCCCGAAGGCGGAAAATAATAATTGATCAGAAGGATTTTTTTCATTTCCGATTGTTGAGTTCGTCCCGTATGCGGGCGGCTCTTTCGTAGTCTTCGTCTGTCAGGGCTTCGTCGAGCATGAGATTCAGTTCTTCGATGCTATAAGAATCAAAATTATTCGGATTTTTTTCTTCAGTTTCCGTTTCATCGCCTCTATTTGCGTTGCGTGCCGCTTCATCGTCTTCATCAAAATCACTAAGGACAATGCCCGCTTCGGACATAATGCTTTCGTAGGAAAAAATGGGTACGCTAAATCGCAGACCAATGGCAATCGCATCGGAAGGGCGTGCATCTATCTCAAACCGTTTGCCTGTAACGTGGCTCGAACAAACAATGCGGGCATAAAAAACACCTTCTCTAAGGTCAGAAATGACGATTTCGTGCAGTTCGAACTCGAAGCATTGGGCAAAAGACTTAAATAAGTCATGCGTCATGGGACGGTTCGAGGTGATCTTTTCGATCTCGATGGCTATAGCCTGCGCCTCAAACATACCAATAATAATAGGTAGGCGGCGGTTTTTCCCTTCTTCGCCAAGCACCAAAGCAAAAGAACCCGATTGGGATTGGCTTGACGAAAGTCCTAAAATTTCTAATTTTATTTTTTGGTTTCCCACAGGAATACAGTTTTCAAGCGTCTAAAAAATATGCTTGCGCAAAGGTTTAAATCTTTTAACGAAATTACAAATTTTTTGTAGGTAGTCAAACAAAAAAACGAATTTTTTTTATCTTTTTTCTGCATATTCGAGTCTGATCCCAACTGCCGTTATTTCAGGCAGATTTTGCATACGCATAAACTGGCGTATTCTGAAGGTTTGTTTGCCTGCTTTCGCAAATTTGTGTTGCCAATAAGCAGGAAATCCGATGTCATAAAAATTGCTTGTCCCACTGCCCAGCGGCACACCTGTTTCAGGATTCATGAGGTTTGTGTCTTTTCTGATCCATTTGGCGGTAGAGTCGTTTGCGTCCAGCGTATATTCAACGTACAAATTATAGTACGGATAGCCTGTTGTATGGCGAATATTATAATACAAATGATAGGCACGGGAGGCATCGGGTACTTCGAAGCTAAAACTTAGGAC
>JAAFHK010000515.1:992-2910 GCA_013297565.1 Cytophagales bacterium | reverse complement strand
CCTTTTTGGAGTTTTTTGGAAACCTGTCTTTGGGCAATTTTCAACTTTCGTTTGTACTTCCTGTAGGGCTTCACCGCCTCAAAAACTTTTCCATCGGAAAGCGTAGCCAATGTTTTAATGCCTAAATCTACCCCTACTTTTCCTTTGGTTTTTTCCGTTTTTTCAGGCACGAAAGGCATTTTGAAACTCACAAACCAATGATCTGCCTGCCGAGAAATCGTTACATTTTTGACTCCTTGATAATCAATTTTTTCGCTTAGTTTTATTTTTCCAAATTTGGGTAATTTGATAAAACCGCCTTTTGCCTCGATATTTCCTTCCAAATAAAAACTATCTTTCCTGCCTTTTTTCTTAAAAACAGGCATTTTTGAACCTTTTACTTTGAAAAATCGCTTGTAGCCCTCGTCCAAATTTCGCAAAGCCTGTTGAGGTGAGCATTTCGACACTTCGTAATACCATTCATTTTTCGACTTGACCTCAGCCACTAATTTTTTGTGCAAATCGATAGAACTTGGGCGTTTTTCTTGTTTTTCAAAAGCCTCTTTACAAACCGAAAGCCCCCAATTATAGGCGTGCCGAGCTACTCCTGCGTGTTTTTTTGCAAGGGTGATCTGCACCTTATTGAGTTCTAATCGGATTTTTAGGCTTTTCATTTCTTAAATTATTATGAGCAAAAATAGCGTATTTTTAACAATAATACAAATTAATGTTCTATCATTATACGAAAAATTTATACATTTTAGGTTAAAAAAATACGAAATGTATAAGTTTGTCTATGAATGTTTAGATATTTTTTAGCTATTAAAGCCCCATAAATCTGAGGGGCTAAGTTCCTGACTACACAGAAAGCGATTGAGTTATCATGGCTTATTTACTCGCTATGATCCGCCAAATTCGTACGGGTATAATTGAAGGGCGTATGCAAGAAATATTCTAAGTAATATTTTTTGTCCATTTTCATAGTTAAATTTACGCAAGATATTTTAAAGTGCGTAAGTGCTAACCCCATTTCTTTTACAAAATAAAACCCTGCCTTTTTTTAAAAAAGGGCAAGGTTTTAATAAAACATTCAAAAACTTGCTTACCGCACCCTCATAAAAATTCGGCGAGGAGTCGGATTATTGGCTATTTCAGGCACAAGGGCGGTAGGATTGGCGGTCGAGGCGACTATACTAAGTCCTTTCGAGCTAATTACGTCCATTTCCAAATGTAAGGTTGTCCCTGTGGCTAAGGTCGGAATGGTATAACTGATCAACAAGGTATCTACTCCTTTCGTTCTCGAAAAAGAGGGTTGATACGGAATGGTACGTAATAAAGTTCGGGCATTTGTCCCAATTACTTCATAAACTACGATTTCCTTGATCGGGTCTATGCAATAGTATTGCAATTCGGTTTGCAGGGTATAACCCGCCGCCAAACTTTCCCGCACCGTTTTCGAATTTACGGAGCGCGGCACGCGCGGATTGGTCGTATTGTTGGGATTGGTGAGGTTCAAATCGTACAAAACATTGCTACTCACAGGTGCATATTTGCCCGATGCGGTCGTATTTTGGCTTACCCAGTCCCAGTCTTTGTCCTTATAACAGCCACTTAAAGCAAGGCTCAAGACCAATAAAGCTATAAATGAAAAATAATATTGTTTCATAGGAAAAATTAATTTTTTAGATTTAAAAAATTCACAGCTTAAAATATTCCACACCCTAAAGGGCGTGTTACAATTAATTCCACCACATCGGGCTATCCAATGTTTTGGCTACTCTATTGACCTGTGTTTGGTTACGGGTAGTTTCCGAAAGCGGATAGGAGGCTCTCCGAATCCAATTCCCACGCAGTTCTGGATTTTGGTTTTCAGGCAAATTCAGCCCTCTGTAAATAGCGGTGCTGTAATTGTAACGCCGCATATCCGTCCATGCTTCGG